>SXHE01000204.1 GCA_005773755.1 Planctomycetia bacterium | reverse complement strand
TGTGTTCTCCTGAAGGTGATTAGCCGCCCTTGAGCAGGCGTGCGATGGGGCGCGTCTGGTCGAAGTGATCCATCACCAGGATCGCGACGACGGTGAGCGGCACGGCGAGGAACATGCCCGGTATGCCCCACAGCAGGCCCCAGAACGCGAGCGAGCCGAGGATCACCAGCGGACTGACGCCGACCGCGTTGCCGATAATCATCGGCTCGGCCACGGATGCCGAACCGATGTGACACACGAGCAGCACGCCGGCCGCGGCGAACGGCTCCCATGTGCCGACGCCGTACCACAGGAACGCGAACCCCACCGGCAGCGCGTACGCGGCCACCGTGCCGATATACGGGATGAAGTTGCAGAAGAACGTCAGGATCGCCCACAGCAGCGCGAACTTCACGCCCACGACCCACAGCACGACCCCCACCGGCACCGCGAGCACCAGGCTCGACCGCACCTTCGCGCGCAGGTAGCTGACGACCGCGGAGTTGATCTGGCCGGCGACTAGGAGGATCGCGTCGGCCCGCTCCGGCGGGTACGCCTTGCGAACGCGGTCAGGGAACCGCGAACCTTCCATCAACAGGAACAGCAGGTACAGCGCGACGACGCACCCTTCGAGCGCGACGCCAGCGGTCGCGTTCAGTAGCGGGCGCACGCCCCGCGCCACCTGCTCGTTGACGCGCGCCTGCGTCGTCTTGCCGTCCTCGGCGGGCACGGCCCACGGCGCGTGTTGCGCCAGAGTGTGTTCCGCCTGACCCGCCATCTCGCCGGCCCGCTCTTGAAGGCGCGGGAGATCGTCGGTCAGCGCCAGCACACTGGCATATGTGAGGAACGCGAACAGAAACAGGACGCCCGCCGTGAACCCGGCCAGGAGCGCCAGAGACGCCGGCGTACCGACCTTGTGTCGCAACCGCGAGTGATACGGCATCAACACGTAGGAGAGGAACGCGGCCACCATGAGCGGGCGCAGCACCGGCGCGAGTTCGAGCATCAGGTACCAGCCGGCCGCGACCGCGACCACGACGGTCGCCGTGGTGCGCACCCTAGCCGGGTCGTGCCAGCGCGAGCGCGGAGCGGGTTCGGTGGGCGGCGGTACGTTCATGTGGCGAACTCGCGTGCGAGAAGTGGCGCTTTGCGAATCATACCCGACAGCGTCGCGCGTGTCGTCTTCGGCGGCAGAAATCGCCCACGGAGCGGGCACTCGCGCCGCCACCGCGAAAAGTGTGAGGAAAAGGTGAACGCGCAAGTCTCTTGGAAAGTCGCTCGTTACGCGAAATGCGCGCGAAACCCGCGCACCGGCCCCGGTGTTGCATTAGGGTAGATGGTGCAGGTCGTTCGCGGTGGCCGGAACCACGCGCTCGAACGACGGAGAGACCAGAACTCCTACCCCTGCCGTTTGCAACTGCCCCGGCCTGGAACACCGGTGTACGCGCAAACGGTCCTCGACCGAAGCGGGCCTCCACGCGAGCCTTGCGAAAGCAGTTCGCGCGCGTGTCCCGGTTAGTGCCCGCGGACGAAACGGCGGTCTTCCCGACCCTTTCATCCGCGGGCCATTCGATCCACCCGGCGCGGTGCTAACCTGAGCACCGCACCGTTACGCGACACCCCGACCACACGCCCCCGCGTGCGGTTAGCGGCTCGTTCGCGCCCTTGTCTCGGAGAGCCTCCGTGATCGGATTCTCGTTCGTTCGCCGCCGCGTTCTGTCCGCCACCTGCGTGCTGGCCGTCGGCACCGTGCTGACGGTTCACCCGACACTGGCCCGCGCGATCGGGGTCGACGTGTGGAACGTGCCCGCGCTGAACGCCGAACTGCGAGCGACGACCGAAGAGAGCGGACGGCTGGACGCCGAAGACGACGACGTGCGCCGCCGCATCGAGGTGAAGGAATCGCTCGTCGTCGAACTGATCGCCGGCCGCGTTTCACTGACCGAGGTGACCGACCGGTTCACCGCTCTGGACGAGACCCGCCCCGCGAACCTGGCGATGGTCCGTGACCGGTTCCCCGGCGACACGGACCACGAGAAGATGGCCCGCAACGTGATCGCGTACGCCCTTCCCCGTGCGGCCGACCACCAGCGCGCCGCCCTCGCGAACCGACTGGACGCCGAACTGCGGCACTCGCTCGCCGCCGGTGCCAGCCGCTGACCCCTCCCGCAAACCCTCCTCTCCCGAATCGGTCCGGCACGCGCCGGACCGTTTATCACCCCACGCCCCGACCCAGTACACGAGGGCTTCGATATGACCGTCACGCGCCGCCCCGGTGCCGCTTCCGCCGCCGTTCTGCTCGCCCTCGGTGTGAGCCTCGTCGCCGCCCACCTGATCGCCCCGGAGTGGTCCCGCCGCACCGGGTTGGACGTGTGGAACGCGGCCTCCGCCAACGACCTGCTGCTCCGGGCGACCGACGAGCGCGACGCGGTGCAGACCGACGCGGACCGCGCCGCCAGCCGCCGGGAAACGGCCAACCAGATCGCGGCGCAGTTGATCGACGGCGACACGACCCTGCCGGCCGCGACCGACGAGATGCTCGAAGTGTTCCGCGACGACGTGGGTATGAAGTGCGTGCTCGAAACGATCAACCCCGACGCGCAGACCGAGCGCCACCGGTTCGCCCGCCACACCATCGAGCGGGTCAAGCGCGTGCTGCCGGACGACCCCGCGCGCCGCGCGGCGGTGGTCGAGCGCCTGGAGGCCGAGTACTGCGCGATGTGCCCGTCGCCCGACGCGCCGGGGTTCCGCCGGTAAGGTGAACGGACGACATTTCGCGCCCGCATCAGAAGATTCGCGCCGGGCTATGAGACCGGCCGGACAAATTACGTCGCGTGTAAAAAGCGGAAGGATTTCTCTTGGCGCGAGTATCAGCCGACGAGTACGATCCAACTAACGTGCTACTCAACGCGCGGGGATCACCCGTGACACGCAATCGCCTGGGACTTCTGGTGCTCGGTTCGGTGACTCTGGCCGCCATCGCCGGTGCGTTCAGCGGCCGAGCGTACTTTCGCCATGCACAACCTGCGCCCCCCCCCGCGCCTGAACAACCGGCGCTAACGGTCGATCCCGCGCACCTCGACTTCGGCGACGTTTGGGAGACCGACAAGTTCGAGTGGAAAGTTCCTGTCACAAATACCGGTTCGCAAGTCCTCGTCGTTGACCGTTGGCAGGCAGGATGCGACTGTTCCGCGATTACTCCACAATCGTTGCGTGTCGGACCCGGCGAAACGAAATCGATTACAGTTCAAATCGACCTGAGCAGCAAAGTCGATTCGACTTCGCTCACACCCGTACCCATTTCGATCACGTTCGCAGCCGTCGTCGGAGGTAAAGGACTTCCGGCATTGACCCTCCGTGGCAAGGCCAAGCCGATCATCTCAGTGGGAACGACGAACCTGTCTCAGACGATACCGGCGGATGCACGCGGCGCAACCAGTCGCCTCAACATCGAATTGGCCCTCCCGCCCGACGACATCACGGGTATGGTCGAGATGTTCCCGGTTCGCTGCGAAGTCGGTTCGCAAAGTGGGCGGCACGTCTCGTTCGCCCTCAAGTACTCCGAAGCGATCCCCAGCGGGTATCACAAGTTCGCCCTTGTGATTCGGGGTAAATTGGCATCAGGGCAGGCGTTCTCAAAGAGTTTCTCCTGCGGTGTTGCCGTCCTGCCGGACATTCAACCGACACCATCAGAACTGGTAGTCACCGGCCTCGTGAAGGGCGTCCGAGAGGAGACGATCACATTTCGGTCGCTCTCGGATGCGCCGTTGGTGTTGGTCGGAGCGTTCGTGAAAGGAACCGCGGGGTCGGGAACTGTCGTCGCTCAAGTCGAATCGCAGGCGCTGTTGTCGCTCACAATTCGTCCATCGAAAGACGTCCCTGAAATCCAGCGCGAGACGGTCACGGCGGTTCATCTCGCCGGCTGGCACCTACGCCTGACACCGATTGAACTTACCATCACCCCGTGAGCGGAGGACTCGCAATGAAACGGGCGAATCTGACTGTACTGGTGATCGGGTTGCTTTGCGCGACCGAAGCGCGAACTCAGCCTCAACAGGCACCCACGATCGACGACATCGCCGCCAAGTGGAAGCAGCGCCAAGACGCGATCAAGACGTTCCGCATCGCATGGACGCAGACGGTGCTATACCCGAAGGGTGGATACTCGGAAGGCTACCCTACTTCGGCTGGTAAGGGGGAACTTGTCCCAACGGCAAACACCACGTTTACTGAGAAGGGTCTGCTGATTGTTGACGCAGAAAAGGCAAGATACGAGTTTGAAGGGCACGCCTACGCGCCACACAAGAAACAGTTTGTAGATGATTCCTTCCAGGCGCTTTACGACGGCAAGACCGGCGCGAGCTTGCGCGAGAGCGGCGAAGCGGGAGTGGCTATCGTCAACAAACAAAGTGGCCGGCGACCGCTACGATTGACGACCGTTGATAACGTCCCCATTCTTCGGGCATTTCGTCCCCAATCAGCCGAGTTAGGCTCGCCGGACCTAGACGTATTCCAGGTCAGCGGTCGAACTGAAAACATTAATTCTGTTGCGTGCATTGAGTTGACGCTCCGCAAGCCCGCACCTGGGGTTTCAACAAGTCTGTGGCTCTCTCCGAGTCAAGACTACCATATTTGCCGTTACCACCAAGTTCTCGCAACGGGTGACATTTCGCTTATCCAATACGATGCCACATACAAGCACGACGGGGAACATTGGGTGCCCTCGAGCTGGACACATGTGCGGAAAAGCCGAAGGGGACAACTGGTCAAAAGCACAACATCTGTCGTCACTGAGTGCGTTATTGGCTCGCCTGTATCGCCCGCTACGTTCGATACAACACCCCCGAATAATTCGCGGGTAAACGAGTACAACAAAGATGACTCTCTTGTTGGCAAGTACATCATCCGGCCGGACGGCTCGCGGCGAAAGGTTGTGCGGGGTGAAGAATCAGTGCCCTTCGCAAGTCTTGTCAGCACGGAGCCGGGAGAACCGATCGGCAAACCAGTCAATTCATGGTTCAGTCGCAACTGGATCGTAGTGGTTGGGGTCAGCGTATTCGTTCTTGGTCTGGTAGGTGTTCTGTTCAGGCGAAATTTGCAGCGTCCGGTTTCTTAACGTGAGGTGACGTGTTGTCTAGAACCACTTCATCAGAGGGTCTTCGATGAACCGCTTCTGGTCCGCACTGTGTAAGTGCATGATGTTCTCAGGTCTACTGCTCTGCTGTCCAAGCCTCGTCGTGCGTGGGGCACCGCCGCCACCGACGAAGTGCGACCTCGAGTGCCGGGAAAAGAAGGGCCCTTTCCAAGAGACGGTCATCGACGACCCGACTGCTACCTGCTGGCAGTACGAAGAGCCATCGTGTCTGAACTGCCGGAACGGGCAAGACACCAGGCCGGACCAGAAGCGCTGGTCCTGTACCGGTGCTCCCGACAAGGATGGCCCATGGTGCAAAGGCATCGTGTTGATCGAAGTTCCGGTTTACACACAGAAGGCGTTCATCGATCCAGACGCGACCGGCAAACGGTGCACCAAACTCTGCGATCAGTTCCTGTTCGGATACGACGGGCAGGAACGGATCCGTGCTGGCGTCGTGGGTAACACGGAACTTGCCGAATTGTGGCAGTGTGGCCCAATTCCTGCCCCGCCCCCGCCTGGACCGTAGACAACATGTGACCGAGTGAGGGCAGCAATGAAGCGCTCCGGCCTGACTCAACTCGAACTGCTTGTTGTCCTTGCAATTATCGCACTCCTGATCGGGCTTACCCTGTCAGGAGTGCAGAGGATTCGCGGGGCGGCGGCGCGAGCACGATGCCAGGACAACCTGCGCCAGCTTGCGCTCGCACTGCATTCGTATCACGGAACCGCGCACCACCTGCCCGCAGGTGTTGCGCTGCCGAGCGCTTCTGAGCCGTATCCGTTCATGAGCTGGCACACCCGACTGCTTCCTTACCTCGAACAGCAATCGGCGTGGCAAGAAGCGGTATCCGCGTACCGCGCCAACTCGGACTTCTTGGCCGCGCCGGGCCATCCCGGTGCGGAGCGTACATTCCCCGTTTTTGGCTGCCCGAGCGACCCGAGAACGGCCACGCCTCAGCGCGTGTCCGATTACTACACGCGCGGGCTTACGTCGTATCTCGGCGTCGTCGGTCGCAATGTGGATCGACTCGATGGGGTTCTGTTCCCAAACTCTGCGGTTCGCCTGACCGACATCGCGGACGGCACCAGTAACACCCTCATGATCGGGGAGCGCCCCCCAAGTTTTGACATGGTCCTCGGTTGGTGGTACGCGGGTTGGGGTCAAAACCGAGACGGCGACGCCGACATGCTGCTCGGCGTCCGCGCGAAGAACACATCGACTTACGCCCCGAACTGTCCATTCGGGCCATACGAGTTCACGCCGGGCACGTTCAAGAACCCTTGCGACGCCTTCCACTTCTGGTCCCCGCACGCGGGCGGGGCGAACTTTGCGTTTGCCGATGGGAGCGTGCGGTTCCTGCGGTACTCGGCCAACGACATCCTCCCGGCGCTGGCAACCCGCGCCGGGGGCGAGGTCGTTGTCGTGCCGGAATGACGCGACCGGGCCGGACATTTTTTTCGCCAACCACCCTTGATCCGAAATGGATACGCGTATAGTATTCGAGAAGAGGAGGGCGGGGCCGCGCGACATTCTAACGGAGGTGTGTTGTGCAACAGGGTCGCGAATCGCCCGCTCGGGGTTCGGCCCCTGGGACCGCGGGCGTCCCGCCCGCAGCTTCGTAGGTCGGATTGCCACGACGAGAACCGCATGGCTCCCACGCGGGAGTAACGTGCGGGCGGGACGCCCGCGGTCCCAGGGAAGAACCTCCGCAAGCAGAACGCCCGCCGTTCCAGGGGTGGAACCTTGTGCAACACTTTTCGCAAACTACCAATTCGCCCCGAGGTGCTCACCCCAGCACGGCGCTGATGGTCATGGTGAAGGTGCTGCCCTTGCCGGCTTCGCTCTGGACGGTGATCTGGCCGCCCATTGCGGCGCACAGCTTCTGGCTGATGGCGAGGCCCAGGCCGGTGCCGCCGTACTTGCGGCCGGCGCTGGAATCGACCTGCGTGAACGCCTGAAACAGCCGGCCCACCTGCTCCGGCGTCATGCCGATGCCGGTGTCCGTGACGGCCACCTTCAGCACGTCCTTGCCGGCGACCGTTTCGCGCCGCGCGGTCACCTTCACCACACCGTCCTTTGTGAACTTGCAGGCGTTGGCGATCAGGTTCAGCACGCACTGGCGGATGCGGGTCGGGTCGCCCACGCCCTTGCCCAGGTCCGCGGGGATGTCCGTTTCGACCTTGTTGTTGTTCTTCTTCGCCAGCGGTTCGACCGACACCAGGAGATCGGTGAGGAGGCTGCTGGGGGAGTACGGGTCGCGGGCCATCTCCAACTTGCCCGCGTCGATCTTGGAGAAGTCGAGGATGTCGTTGATGAGCATCAGCAGGTGGTGCCCGGAGGTGTGCACCTGATTCAGGTCGGCGGTGTATTGCGGCAGGTTGTCGGCCGCGGCCTGTTCGAGCAGCATCTCCGAGTAGCCGATGATGGTGGTGAGGGGGGTGCGCAGTTCGTGGCTGACCATCGCGAGGAACCCGCTCTTGGTGCGGTCGGCTTCCTCGGCGGCCTCCTTCGCGACGCGCAGGCGGTTGGCCTCTTCGTCGCGCTCGAGGCGCTGGAGGCCCGCGCCGACGGCCGTTGCCAGTAGCTGCACGACCTGGGCTTCGAGCGGGCCGATCTCGCGGCCCTTCGCGCGCTGCATCCGCGAGCCGTACACGACGCCGACGACCTGCTCGCGCTCGTCGAAGATGGGCGACACGACGACGCCCTGGACCCCGACGAGGCTCTCGCCGCCACCGATCCCGGCCGCACCGACGAAGAACGTGCGCCGCCCCGCGAGCGCCTGGTTCAGGATCGCGTGGCTGAACGCGCGGCCCTTCGGGGCGTCGTCGCGCGAGGTGTGCGCGGTCACGCGCCAGGCGTCGCCGTCGCGCATGAGAACGATGCCGCTGTCCAGTCCGATGCGCTCGACCAGCGCTTCCGCGGCCTTCTTGTAGAACTGTTCGCGGTCGCTGGACTTTTGCACCTCGACGACGGTTTCGAGCCACGCGACCACTTCTTCGGGCTTGGCGGCCTCTCCGCGCTCGATGATCGGCGGGGCCACGACCGTCTTGCCGCCGCCCCCGGACGGCTTGCCGGGCGCGGCGATGGTGCGGAGCACGTTCACCGACATCGGTTCCGCGTCGCCCGAGTCCACGTCGATGACCGTCTCGCCGACCGCGAGGCGGACGGGCAGCAGGTAGTCGCAGTCCGCGCCGGGGTTCAGGACCGCGTGCCCGTCCACGGTGAGGGGGGCTTTAGTGCTCAGGTTGACGACCTTCACTTTGCGGCCGGGCACTTCTTCGACGCGGATGTGGTCGCGCGAGACGAAGGCGTCTTTGACGACGACCCGTGCGGTGCCGGTGCGGGCCGGCCCGCGGCCGATCTCCAGCGGCCCCGCGTTGTGCGAGAGCTGTTGCGTTTCGAGCTTGTTCGCGACCGTGAGGGTGAGCATGAGGGGACTCTGACCGAAGGCACTCGAACGGACGGAACGGGGAGACGGCCCGAACGCGCGAGCGGTCTCCCCCCAACCATAGCATCCGGCTTACTTGGCGCGGTGCTGCGTCACGACGCGGACGCCCTTCTTGTTGGACACGATCACGTCGAGCAGGCCGTCGCCGTTGATGTCGGCGACCTCGAACTGCGTGCCGATGCCGCAGTCGTCGTCGATCAGCATCGGCTCGAACTTGGCGATCCCGTCCGCGCCCTTCGTGTTCTTGAACCAGTACACAGCGGCCGGGCCGTCGGAGCCGGGTTCGGCCTTGCCGTGACTCCACCACCGCTTGCCGGTGATTAGGTCCGGGCGGCCGTCGCCGTCGATGTCCTTGAAGTGGGCCGCGTGGGTCTCGCTCGTGTGTTTGGGGAACAGGTCCATCTTCTGGAACCCGATGTTGCCGTCCTTGTCGCCCTTGCGCTGCTTGTGCCACCAGATGCCGAACTGGTGGGCGGAGGTGCTGATGACGTCGGCCAGGCCGTCGCCGTCCATGTCGTAGGCGAACATGTCCGCGCACGCGGCCCCGAGGTTGGCCGGGTGGAACTTCCACGCGGTCTTGCCGTCGGCCTTTTCCGGGTGCTCCCACCAGCCGCCCGTACACATCACGTCGAGCCGCTTGTCGCCGTTCAGGTCGCCGACGCCCAGCCCGTGGCTGAACCGCTGCGTACCGGGGATCTCCTTGCGCGTGCCGGGCACTTCCTTGCCGTTCTCGACCTTGCCCGGTGTGCTCGGCTCGCTGATCGGGTGCATGTCCCACTTCGCGGTCGGGTCGGAGCCGGGGGTGAAGTAGCCCATTTGCCCCTCGTTCCCCTTGCCCGGCGGCTGGAACCCCATCACGAGCACCCGCTTGCCGGTGCCGAGCAGGTCGGTGTACAACGGGGTCTCGTTGCACGCGCTGTCCCAGATGATGTGCTTCTTCCAGTGGACCGGCTTGCCGTCGGGCCCGCGGGTCTGGCCCTTCGGGTTCTCGGCCCAGTAGCACGGCGCGCCGGGGAAGTCGATGACGATAAGGTCGGCCCAACCGTCGCCGTTGATGTCTTCCGCCCAGCACGCGAAGCTGCGGCTGTACCCCTTCAACCCGTTCTCGGTGGCCTTCGCGTGGTCCTTGAGTGGCTGCATCTCGTGGGCCTGCCAGTACGGGGCCTCGTACCAATACTCGCCGTTGAGGACGTCCATCTTGCCGTCCTTGTTCACGTCGGCGATGGCAACGCCTTCGGAGCGGAACCGCGTGTCGAGGACGGTCTTCTTCCAGGTGATCTTGGGCGCGTCGGTCGGGTCCGCGGCGGGGGCCGGGGCCGGCACCAGCGCGACCCCGATACCGGCGGCGGCGAACAACAGAACGAGTACGAGACGCGGCATCGGAGAGGCTCCTTGCGAGAGTGGCGGTCGGTGAAGGTGGATTATGCGGGCGGACGAGGGGAGAAGCAACCATGTTGGGGCGCGAGTCGCGCGCCGTTCCCCACTTTCAGCCGAACGCCGGGCTGCTAGAATGTGTCCGTGAGGGCGACGGCTCGGTGATGGAATTGGCAGACATGCAGGTCTTAGAAGCCTGTGCCCGAAAGGGCGTGCGGGTTCAAGTCCCGCCCGAGCCACTGCCCCGTACAACTCCGGCTCACGACGGCGGGCGGTCGTCGGCGAGCCACCAGATCGCCAAGTACACCGACGCCACCACGACGGCGATCAGTACGATCACCCACCAGCGCGGCGGGCCGTAGCCGGGGCGCGTCTCGGTCGGCGGCTGGTCGTCGCCGGGTATCGACTTCACCGCCCCGGTGACGACGACGAGCACGCCGACCAGCCCGATCGCCACGAGCGTCATGCAAACGGGGAAACAGGCAAACAGCGGGGTCATGGGGATAGGGGTACTCACGCCGGCGGAACGAGCAACTCCCCGCGGCTGATCGTCACCGCGCGGCCGGTCAGCCGCACCCGTTTGCCGTCGCGCCGCACCCGCACCAAACCGCCGCGTGCGCTGGCTTGGTAGCCCGTCATCTCGTCCTTGCCCAGTTTCGGCCCCCACCACTCGGACAGGCAGCAGTGCGCCGACCCGGTGACCGGGTCTTCGTTGATGCCCTCGTGCGGGGCGAAGAACCGCGACACGAAATCGTACCGTGCGTCGTCGCTCCGCGCGGTGACGATCACCCCGCGGCACTCGGTCCGCGCGAGCGTCGCGAAGTCGGGCCGCAGCGCGCGTACCTCCGCGGCGCTGCCCACTTCCACCAGATAGTCGAACTCGTTCCTGGCCACCGCGACCGCGCCCGTGCCGAGCGCTTCGAGCAGGCCCGGCGGCGCGGGGCACGCGGCCGCCGGCTTCGCGGGGAACGTCAGCTCGATCTCGCCCGCCGGCCGGCGCGTCGCCGCGAGCACGCCGCTCTTCTTCGTGAGGAAGGTCAACAGGTCGTGCGTCGCGCCGCGTTCCCAGAGGAAATGCGCCGAGGCGAGCGTCGCGTGCCCGCACAGCGCGACTTCCACGGCCGGTGTGAACCACCGCAGCTCGTGTTCGCACCCTTCGCGGTGCCGCAGGAACGCGGTCTCGGACAGGTTGAACTCGCGAGCGACGTGCTGCAGCCACCCGTCGGACGGCCACTCGGCCGCCTCGCTCAGCGGGCACACCGCGGCCGGGTTACCGGCGAACGGCACGTCGGCGAAAGCGTCGATCACGGCGAACGGGGTCATGGCGGAACCTCCGAGGTGTGGTATATTCGCGGCCACGGCCCCCGCGCTCCACGGAACCCGAATCATGTCCCCTCGCGCCTTCGCACGACTCAGCGCCGCGACCTTCGCGCTCGGCGGCCTCGCCGTGCTCCTCTCGCTCGAACCTTCGTCGCAAGCCGCGGACGAGAAGGAAAAGGACAAGCCGGTGCGCAAGCCGTGGACGACCTCGAAGGTGGTCGGTTCGCCGGAACCGCCGCCGCCGTACAAGTCGGTGCGGGCGTTCCCCGGTGCGAAATTCAAGCACCCGCTGCTCATCGCGCGGTGCCCCGGCAGCGACCGGCTGTTCGTCGGCGAGCAAGACTGCGTGCTGTACTCGCTCGCGAACAAGCCCGACGCGAAACCGGAGGTCTTCTTCGACCTGAAGAAGGAGTACAAGAACCTCAAGCAGCAGCCGGACGCGAAGGGCGTCGGCGAACTGTACGGCCTCGTGTTTCACCCGAAGTTCGAGCAGAACCGCTACTGCTACGTCTGCTATGTGCTGGAGAAGCGCGACCCGAAGGGTGGCTACATCGCGGACGGTTCGCGCGTCTCGCGGTTCAAGGTAAAGGACACGAACCCGCCCACGGTGGACGCCGCGAGCGAGGAAGTCGTCATCACCTTCCAGGGCAGCGGGCACAACGGCGGCGACCTGCACTTCGGCCCCGACGGAATGCTGTACATCTCGACGGGCGACGGCCGCGGCCCGAACCCGCCGGACCCGCTCAACACCGGGCAGGACTGTTCCGACCTGCTCAGTTCGATCCTGCGCATCGACGTGGACAAGCCCGGCGAACCGGGCGGCGTAAGCCCCCGGGTCAACTACAGCATCCCGAAGGACAACCCGTTCCCGAACCTGAAGGACGTACGGCCGGAAATTTGGGCCTACGGGTTCCGCAACCCGTGGCGCATGAGCTTCGACCGCAAGACCGGCGACCTGTGGGTCGGCGACGTGGGCTGGGAACTGTGGGAGATGGTTCACAAGATCGAGAAGGGCGGGAACTACGGCTGGAGCGCCGTCGAGGGCCGGCAGCCGGTGAAGCCCGACCAGAAACTCGGTCCCACGCCGATCCTCGCGCCGACCATCGAGCTGCCGCACACCATCGCGTGCAGCGTGACCGGCGGCAACGTCTATCGCGGCAAGAAGTTCCCCGAACTGGTCGGCGCGTACATCTTCGGCGACTGGGAGACGCGCCGCATCTGGGCCGCGCGCTTCGAGAACGGTCGGCTGAAGGAGATGCCGGAGATCGTGAAGCCGAACGTCCGCGTCTCGTGCTTCGGCGAGGACAACGCCGGCGAGCTGTACTACGCGGACTACGACACCGGCCTGCTGTACACGCTGGCGAAGAACGACGCTGGCACCGCGAACGACAAGTTTCCCACGAAGCTCAGCGACACCGGCCTGTTCGCGGACGCGAAAAAGCACGAGCCGGCCGCGGGCCTGATCTCGTTCGTCCCGAACGTGCGGCAGTGGCAGGACGACGCGACCGCGCGTTACCTGCTCGCGCTGCCGAACACATCGAGCGTCAGCTTCTTCGAGAAGCCGCGCCCGCTGCCGGGGCAGGTGTTCTGGCACGACTTCAAGTCGCAGTTCCCCGCGGGCGCGGTGCTGGTGAAGACCATCACCCTCGACGTGGCCGAGGGGAAGAAGGCCGTCACGAAGCGGATCGAAACCCAGCTCCTCCATTACGACGGCGAGGACTGGCGCGGGTACACCTACGCCTGGCGCGACGACCAGTCCGACGCGGACCTCGTTCCGGCCGACGGCGCGGAGAAGGTGTTGCGCGTGCCGATGAGCGCATACAGTGCCGACCGCGACACCGGTGAGGTGCAAGCGGACAAGACGCGCGAGCAGGTGTGGACGTTCCACAGCCGCGCGCAGTGCATCAGTTGCCACAACGCCTGGTCCGAGTATGCGATGGCGTTCACGACGCGGCAACTGAACCGCCCGCGCATCTTGGGCCAGCCCGACGGCGCGAACCAGCTCATCCAACTGACGCAACAGGGCTACGCGAAGCGGGTCGCGGCCGACAACAAGGAGCTGCCGCCGTTCGACGCGGACAGCGTGAAGAAGGAGCCGAAGCTCGCGGGGCCGCTGACCGAGGAACCGCTCGACGCGCGGGCGCGGAGCTACCTGCACATCAACTGCGCGCACTGCCACCGCTTCGGCGGCGGCGGCGGACAGGTTGTACTCGAACTCGACATCGCCAAGCCGCTGAAGGAAACCGGCATCCTCGACGTACGGCCCAAACAGGGCGACTTCGGCCTAACCGATGCGCGGCTGGTCGCGCCGGGCGACCCGTTCCGCAGCGTGCTGTTCTACCGCATGTCGAAGTTCGGCCGCGGCCGGATGCCGCACCTCGGCTCGGAGTTCCCGCACGCCCGCGGCCTCGACCTGATCGGGGAATGGATCACGTCGCTAGGCGAGAACCCAAAACCGTGGCCGCCGCGCTTCACGCCGGCCGCGTGGGAGGCATCGTCTCTGAAGGCGTTCCCGACCGCGTGGCCGTGGGCGAACGCCCTCGCGCGCGGCCGACTCGCACAGGATTCCATGATGACGAACAAGCTCCTCGCCGAAGCAGTGAAGCTCCCTTCGGGGCCGGTGCGCGAGCTGTTCGACGGGTACTTCCCGCCGGACCCGAAGGGTCGCAAACTCGGCGCGAACCCGCGCCCGGCGAGCGTACTCGCGCTCACCGGCGATACCACCAAAGGCGAGGCGCTCTTCTTCAACAAAGAGATGAAGTGTGCGAGCTGCCACAAGGTCGGCGACAAGGGCACCGCGGTCGGCCCGGACCTGACCAAGATCGGCGGCACGCGCACCCGCGCGGAGCTGCTCGACAGCCTGCTCTATCCGTCGGCCCGCGTGGAGCCGCAGTTCGCCGCGTACAACGTGAAGACGAAGGACGACCGCACCTTCACCGGCCTCGTTGTGAAGCGCGACGAGAAGCAACTGCTGCTGCGCGACGCGGAGGGCAAGGAGGTGCGGATCGAGGGCGAGAACGTGGAGAGCGTGCGACCGTCGCGCCTGTCGCTGATGCCCGACGGCCAGATGAGCGCCTTGACCCCGCAAGAGGCCGCGGACCTGTTGGAGTACCTGACGCGGCGGAAGTAGGCGGCGCGGAAACGCGCTTCGCCGTTCCCGGTTCCGCGCCCGACAATGCTCCACATGAGTGAGGCGCTGCTGGTCGCGGAGAACCTGACGAAGGACTACGGCTCGTTTCGCGCGCTCGCGGACCTGACGCTGTCCGTCGCGCCGGGCGAGGTGGTCGGGTTGCTCGGCCCGAACGGGAGCGGCAAATCTACCGCGCTGCGGCTCATGTTGGGGTTCCTGCAACCGACGCGCGGGCGCGTGTCCATCGGCGGGTTCGACTGCTGGGCGCAGAGCGTGGAGGCCCGCAAGCGGGTCGCGTACCTGCCGGGCGAACTGCGGCTCTACGACACGATGACCGGCCGCCGGCTGGTCACGTTCCTCAGCAACTTGCGCGGCGAGACGCCCGGCCAGGAGGTCGAGGCGCTCGCCAAGAAGCTGGACATCGACATCGACCGCCCGCTCACGCACATGTCCAGCGGCATGAAGCGCAAAGTCGCGCTGCTCGCGGTGCTCGTGCCGCAGGTGCCGCTCATCATCCTCGACGAGCCGACGAACACGCTCGACCCGACCATGCGCGACGAACTGCTTGACCAGCTCAAGGGCGCGAAGGCCCGCGGGCAGGCGGTGCTGTTCTCGTCGCACGTCCTGCACGAAGTCGAAACCGTGTGCGACCGCGTCGCGGTGCTGCGCCGCGGCGAGCTGGTTCACGTCCAACACATGGACGAGCTGCGCGAGGGCCGCGCGGTGAGCGCGCGACTCACCGGCCCCGCGCCCGCGATCGGCCCCGACGACACGCCGCTGGACCCGGCCGCGCTCGCCGCCGGCCGCTTGCAGATGACGTTTCGCGGCCCGCTGCCGACGCTGCTCGACTGGCTCGCGAAGCAACCGGTCGCCGACCTCGTGATCGAACCGCAGGGGTTGGGGCCGATCTACAAGAAGTTCCACGGGTGAGAGGGAAGAAGCATTCACCACAAAGGCACAAAGGGCACAAAGAAAGCAGAAGACAAGAGTGTTTTCAAGAACTCTGCATTCTGGGCTTCCTCTCCTTTGTGTTCTTTGTGCCTTTGTGGTGAGTGCCCTTTGTATTCCATGACAGCGATCCTCGTTCGCAAGCTGCTGCGCGACTCGCGCCCGGCGCTCGTCGTCGTGTGCCTGCTGCTGTTCGTGTTCGCCGCGTTCTGGGTGAAGATCACGCAGCGCGTGACCACGCAGATCGTGCCGATGTCGCGGCTCATCTCCGAGCGGCTGGGCGACAAGAAGCTGCTGGAGTCCGTGTTCATTCGCGGGCCGAGCAAGGTGTCGCAGGCGGCGCTCGGCTGGGGCGAGATGAAGTTCGACAACCCCAGCGACTTCCTCGCCATCGGCCTGCTGCACCCCATCGTGCTGGCGATGTGCCTCGTGTGGGGCGTGGGCCGCGCGGCGGGCGCGATCGCGGGCGAACTGGACCGCGGCACGATGGAACTACTCATGTCGCAACCGGTGCCGCGCAACCGGCTCCTGCTCGCGCACCTGATCGTCGATTGCGTCGTGCTGCCGCTGCTGTGCCTGAGCTTCTTCGCGGGCACGCAGTTCGGCCTGTGGGCCGTTGGCGACTTCGTGCCGGACTATTCACTGCTGGACGACGCGGCGAAGGAATCGCCGATGGTGAAGCCGCTGCTGCTGCTCGCGCCCCGCGACCCGACGCCGATGGAAGTGAGCGGGCGCAGCGAACTCCTGGGCCTGGTGAACACGCTCGCGCTGATGTTCGCCATCAGCGGCATGACGCTGGCGCTGTCCGCGGTCGGGCGCAGCCGGTGGAAGGTGATCGGGTACGCGGTGCTGGTCGTGATCGTGATGTTCGTGGCGAACACGATCGGGCAGTTGTGGGAGCCGGCCGGGTTCGTGCGTCCGTTCACGTTCTTCTTCTACTATCAGCCGCAGCGGGCGATGATCGACGGCGCGTGGATGGTCGATCTGAACACGGCCTGGAAGTTCGGTCGGCCGGTACTGGTGCCCGCGGTGGGCGTGCTGTTCGCGGTCGGCGCGCTCGGCTACGCCCTGGCACTGAGCACGTTCGTGCGCCGCGACCTGCCCGCCCCGCTGTGAACGCGCCTACTTCGCTGGTGCGGCGGGCCATATGTCTTCGAGCAGCAGGCCGGACAGCTCCGCGGCGGCCTTCCACGCTTCGCCCAGCGACTTGTTCAGCTCCAGCCGCGCTTCGGCCAACCCGCGCTGCACCTGGATCACCTTCAGGTACTCGAACTGCCCGCCCTTGAACGCGGCCAGCGACAGCTTGTAGGTTTCCTCGGCGCGCGGGATCAGTTCCTTGCGGTACGCCTCGGCCCGTTCCCGCGCGGCGGCGTAGGACTGGAACGCGGTGGCGACCCGCGCCGCCAGCTCGTTCTCGGTCTGGCCCACGGCGTGGACCGCCATGCCCAGTTCCGCTTGGGCCGCGCGAATGTTGCCCTGGTTCTTGTTCCACACCGGCACCGGTACGCTGAACCCGACCGCGCCGTCGTGCGACTTGTTCTCGAACTGGCGGATGTAGCCGACATAAGCGGACACGTTGGGGATCGGCTCGGCCTCGGCCCGTTTCACCGCGGCCCGCGCGCGCGCCACCGCGACGTGTGCCGCCCGCGCCTGTGGGTGGTACGCGACGACCGCCGCGCGGACGCTATCGGCGTCATAATCCGGCAGCCCGTCGAAGGTGCCGGTGACGCCGACCGGCACGACGGCGTGCGCCCCCGCGACCGCCGCGAGCCGCCGGTACGCGCCGGACAGTTCGCGCTTCACCGCCTGAAGCTCGGCGCGGAACTGCTCCCGGTCCACTTCGAGCTGGATCATGTCCAGCCGCGTGAGCTGTTTGGCGTCGAGGAGCGTCTTGCCGTTGGCAACGGCCTCCTCCGTGAGCTTCACCTGCTCGGCCAGAAGGGTCGCGCGGCGCTGAAGCGTCAGCGTCTCGTAAAACGCGGAGCGCACCGAACCGACGACCGCGTACCGCTCGGCCACGAGGTCGAGCGTGGCCTGATCGACCTCACGGGCCGCGACCGCCTGCGCGAGTGTGAGTTTCCGGCCGGTCACGATGGTCTGCGTGACGCGCGGCGCGGTGAGCACGCCGAGCCGGTCGGGGCTGGAGCGGTCCCCGAGTTCGTCCCAGTTGATCGCGACTTCGGGGTTCGGGTACAGCCCCGCCTGGAGGTGCCGGCCGCGGGCCGCGTCGATGGCGAGGTTGGCCCGCGCCAGTCGCGGGTTCCGCTCGACGGCCAGCCGCACGAAGTCGTCGATGCTCTCCGGCGGCGCGTCCGCTTGCAGCGCGGGCTGCTGATACGACGCGGGCACGATAGGGTTCGGCACGGGCCGCGTTCGCACGACTGGAGCGTTCGCGGGTCCGGGCGTCGGCGCGAACGCTGGCGGGCCTGGCAGCGCGCACCCGCTCGCGGCCAGCACGGTCGCGGTCAGCACGACTCTCGGTTTCCACCACGGCATGAGCGCTCCTCGCTCATATCAGATCGGCCACAACCGACCCGCACATGCAGGAAATGCGCCCGGTTGTACCGGCCAGGGAAAGTGGGCAAGATTCTGGCGAGATGTTACGAAGCGAGTGGACCGGCGAGCAAGTACACCAGGGCGGCGAGCGCGGCTCCGAGAGGGAGTGTCGTTACCCAGGCCAGGAGGATGGAAAGGATCGTCTTTGCGCGGGCAGTGCCGTTCACGGTGCCGATCCCGAACAGCGCGCCGACGGAAACGTGCGTCGTCGAAACCGGCAGACCCAGGCGGCTCGCGCCCAAGACCATGAGTGTGGTCACGAGATTCGCCGTCAGCCCCTGTCCCGGCGTCATGCGGGTAATTCTCTTGCTCATGGTCTCGGCCACGCGGCGCGCGGCCAGCACACCACCCACGGCCATCGCGACTGCAACTGCGGCCAGTCCCGCGGTCGGGTTGATCGCTCGCGCGGCGATGAGGAGCGCGACCAGCTTCGGCGTATCGTTGAGCGCGCGGGCGAAGCACACCGCGCCGGCGCTGAGGTAATGAACGACATCGAGCGCCGGCCCGACCTCGATACCGACCACGCGCCCGGCGTACCTCGTTCGGCACTCCGCGCCGGTGCCGACCGTGACCACGACTCCCGTTCGCACGAGTAGAACCGAGCCGTCGGGCTGTAGGGTCGCCTCTTCGATCACTCCGCCGACGCACACACACGTTCGCGAGGACACGCCCACCCCGCGGCGCACCGCGCGCACGACCGGATAGAGTACGATCGCGAGCAACAGCGCCACGACCGGCGCGAACATGAGCGGCAGAACGAACGAGGTGCCGAGTGCGGAAAACTGAACAGCGCCATCGGCCGCGAGCAATCCGGCACCGACCAGGCCGCCTGTCAAGGCGTGCGTGGTGGAGACCGGCAGGCCGAGCACGGTCGCGAGGATGACGGTAAGTGCCGCACCCAGGCCGACGGACAAGAGGAACCGTGGGTCCGTGGTCACGGCGTCGGGCACCAAACCCTTGCCCTTGAACGTGTCCACCAGCCCGCTGGCGAGGGCCAGCGCGAGAACCGACCCGCCGAGCGTGGTGACCGTGGCCCACAGTAGCGCGGTGCGATACCGCGCGGTGCCGCTACCGAAGAGGGTGGCAACGCCCTTGAAGTTGTCGTTCGCGCCATTCGCGAACGCGAGGAACAGCACGGCAACGATGATTGCGGCGAGCAGCATCTGTGCGGGTTCGTGAAGCCGGCGGCACGGAACCTTCACACTCTATTTGCCAACCGCGGCGCGGCCATTCGCGAACTCACCCGCACCACTTGGCGAGGAGGTTCGCGGTGATCGTTTGCACGCGCTTGTCGGGGCCGTGCGGGCGGCCGTTGTGGACGTAGGGGAGCCAGTGGCCCGGCGGCGAACTCAGCCCTTGCGCCCAGAAGATGGTCGAGGCGTTGAAGACGGTGTTCCCCTTCGGGCCGGGGTAGATGGTCGCCTCGTAGTGGCTCTCCGCCTCGCCCCCGGTCAGCGTCTTGCCCGCGGCCACCACTTCGAGGCCGTCGATCTTGGCCGGATCGCCGTGGAACTCCCACCCCACGAGGCCCGGAATCGCCTCGCCCTTCTTCATGCCCGTGCCCTTGAAGATCCAGTGATCCGGCTTGGTGCAGACCCAGTCGCCGGAGCCGTTGAACGGCGTCACGGTTTGCGCGCCGATCAGTGTCGATTCGTTCGGTGCTTCGACCGGCAGGTCGGCCATCCACTTCTCCTCGCCCTTGCGGATGCCGCCGTACCGCCCGACGCGCTCGATGATCCGGTTCGGCACCTTCGCGCTCGACGGCGAAAACGGCGTCACGAAGCAGCACGAGTTGCCGGAGAAGAAGCCGAAGTTCACGCCCTTCTTCACCGCTTCCATGCAGTGGTCGTACTGCGCGCGGCTCCAGTACTCGTCGTGCCCGACCGAGAGGAACGCCTTGCAGCGGGTGATCGTGTCGGGCGAGTTGTGGACATCCTCGTTGCCGCAATAGGTCACGTCGTAGCCGTGCTGTTCCAGCCAGTACGCGAACGGGAACTCCCACAGCAGGAACTCGCCCGTACCGAGTGACAGCGGGTTGTCACTGACCTGCGGGTACTTGGCGTACGGGCGGTCGAAGCTGGCCCGCACGCCGGACACGAGCGGCCTCTTGTCCGCGCGGTCGTTGTCGTAGAGCGAGTGCGTGTCCGGCCACTTGTTGTACGCCTGCCAGGTATTCGTGCTGCACTGGAACAAGATGTCGGCCTTGCGGTCGTCCCGCACGATGAACGTGACGTAGCTCTGGTAGCGGTGTTTCGTGGCGCTCAGCTTCGCGAGGTACACGCCGCTGGGCCAGTCCTTCGGCACCTCGAACGACGCGCACGGCTCCCACGCGCACTCGCGCAGCCGCATCTCGCCGACCGCGGGCGTCGGCTGCGGTTTGCCGTCGAACGGCCCGAACCGCTTCATGTGCCGCGCGCCGGTGCCGCCGTAGTAGCCCATGCGGTACACGTCGATGTGGAACGCGCTCGCCGGGTCGGTGCTGACGCAGAACCCGATCTTCTCGCCGGCCGCGACGCTGGTTCGCGTGCAGTAGCCCTCGATCAGCGACTGGCGGTACCGGGCCTTCGCGTCGAACTTGACGTAGGTGAGTTGCCAGTCCGTGGTGCCGGGCTTGTCGTTTTCGGCCTTGATGCGTGTATCTTGGCGAGCGGGGGCCGTCAGGCCCCTGTTCCCTGCCGCGGCGAGTGCGGTCAGGGCCAGCGCGTCGCGTCGGTTCGGTGTCGGCATCGCGTGTTCTCCTGTGACCCATAGCGTCCCGCGCGCCGGGCGGTTCCGCAAGCGGCAACTGGCGTTGTCGCGCGCCACACACCTCCGCTACGCTCTCCACACCCCAACACCTGTCGAGGTTCCTCGTGGTGCGTCTTCTCCCAGGATTTCCAGCGTTTGGTGAAAGACCGCCGTACCGCCACTTTGCGCCATGCCACTGGCGCTCTGGCCCCTTGTGAAAAGCGGCACACGCTTCGCCGGTTCTTTCTGGACTTTTTTTGTTGTTGCGCCTTGCTTTCGGCGCGGGCATCAGTCACAATCAGTTCAGTGGATCAAGTGTACACCACATCAGGACGAACGCCCATGTCACCGCACACTATCACCGCTGTTGTTCGCCGCTGGCTCGGTCTGAATAGTCGCCCCCCCCGTCAGAACGTGTAATCCGCACGACCCGAACAGGTTCCGCCCGCGCGTGGAGCAGCTCGAAGTGCGCGAGACCCCGGCCAGCCTGGTGAACCTGGAGGCCGGCGGCGACGCCTACGAGGGCGGGACC
>SXHE01000203.1 GCA_005773755.1 Planctomycetia bacterium | reverse complement strand
GGGTTCATCGCCAGGTTCGCGCGGATCGGCCCCGACGGCCGGAACGCGGCGTGCGCGACGCCGAGGAACCCCGGGTGGCCGGGCGACCCGTACGGCGGGTGGCCCGCGTCGGGGGCCAACCCGACGAACGGCGGCATCGACGGGTTCGACCCGCCGAGCACCTTCGAGACGGTCGAGCCGAGTGACGGCCAGCCGCCCGGCGGTTGCTTCTGCACCGTGCGGCCGGTGTAGCAGATGAACGAGTCGTGGTCGCCGCTGGGCGACCCGTGGACCGAGCGGAGCGGGATCAACTTGTCCGCGATCGAGGCGAGTTTCGGCAGGTGCTCGCAGAACTGGATGCCGGGCACTTTGGTGTTGATCGGCTTGAACTCGCCGCGGATCTCCTCGGGCGCGTCCATTTTCAGGTCGTACATGTCCTGGTGCGGCGGCGCGCCCACCATGTAAATCATGATGACGGCCTTGTGGGACGTGCGGATTCCGGCGGCTTGTTCCGCCCTCAACAGGCCCGGGAGCGACAGGCCGCCCAGCCCCAGCGCGCCGATCGTGAGGAGTTCCCGGCGCGAGGGGCGGGCGGTCGCGGAAGTCTCGCTTGCGAGTACGGAGATCATGTCGGCATCCGAGACGGGGTAGGGTGGCGGGCGCAGGCGGGGTCGCAATCCGAAGGCCGGCAGAACAAGAGCATACCGGCATCGCCGGGTTGTTGCGAGTAGTTCTTCACGAGCGGGCGCGGAATCGGACCCGCCACCTGCGACGGCCCCCCGACCGGTTCGGGCTACCGTTTGCGGAACAGGTCGGAGGTCACGAGGTGCTCGACGAGGGTCCTGAGCTTGTAGCCATCCTTCTTGCCCGCCGCGGCGACGGCCTTGATGTGCGGCGCGTCGTCGAGCGTCATCACCCGCCGCAGGGCGTACGTCGCGAGTTGCTCCACGAACGCCTCGGCGAACCGGTCCAGGTCGTCCGCCAGCAACTTCTTGAACGTGTCAGGGCCGTCGAACGCCCGGCCGTCCGGGAGCGCGCCGCGGGCGTTCACCGGCGGGTCGTCGCCGCGGCCGCCCTGAACCTGCTCGCGGACCCGCCACCGGCCGATCGCGTCGTAGTTGTCGAACGCCAGCCCGAGCGGGTCGATCTTCCGGTGGCACGACGCGCACGTGGCGTGCGTCGCGTGCGCTTCCAGTTGCTGGCGGATCGTCGCCTTCGGCTTGCTGCTCGGCGTCGGCTCGAGCGGCTCGACGTTCGGCGGCGGGGGCGGCGGCGTGCGGCCGAAGACCGCCTCCGACACCCAAACCCCGCGGTGCACCGGGCGGTGGCGGGTGCCGTCCGACGAGAGCGAGAGCACGGACGTGTGCGTCAGCAGCCCGCCGCGATGGTCCTCCGGCCGCAACGTCACGCGCCGGAACTCAGTCCCCTGGAGCGCGGGCAGGCCGTAGTGCATCGCGAGCCGCGGGTTGAGGATCGTCCAGTCGGACACCAGGAACTCTCGGATCGACCGGTTCTCCTTGAAGACCGTGCCGAAGTACAGCGTGGTTTCGAACACCATGCTCTGCTCGAGCCACTTGTCGTAATCCGGGTACAGTTCCGGGTCCGGCGGGAACTGGCCGACCCGGTGCAGTTGCAGCCACTGCTTCGGGAACGAGTCGGCGAAGCGGCCGGCCTTCTCGTCGCCGAGCATGCGGGTGAGCTGGGCACGCAGCCCGTCGGGCTTCGACAGCGTGCCGGCGCGGGCCGCGGCAAACAGTTCCTCGTCGGGCATCGAGCTCCAGAGGAAGTACGACAGCCGCGACGCCAGCTCCCAGTCCGTGACGGTGTCCCGCCGTTTGCCCGGCTCGCCCTCTTCGAGGTAGTAGAAGTTCTTCGACGTCAGCACCGCGACCATTGCCGTCCGGTACGCCGACCGGAACGGCTCGCCGGCCTTCATCTCGGCTTGCAGCAGCCTCACGTACCGGTCCACGTGGCCTCGCCCGCCGGCCGCCGCCACGCGCGGGACGCGAACCGGGTGAGGCACTCGCGGGCCGCGGCGAGGTCGCCGTCCTTCGCGGGGATCAGGCCGTCGCGCTTCTGCCGGTCCGCGTCGGTGAGAATCGGCCCTTCGAGTTCGACCCAGTCGACCATCAGCGTCGGGTAGACCGTTTGCCCTTCGGGGGTGAACAACTGGTACCCGGTGGGCCGGTTCTGGCGCGTGGTTGCGATCGAGCGGAACGTGAACTGCGTGTTGCTGAGGGTGTGGCCGTCGGAGAACGTGCCGGGAGATTCGTTCCGTACGGCGAAACTGCCTTCGGGCAGGAACGCCTCGATCTCGACAAGGGTGGGTTTGTCCTCGGGCGCGAGCACGTCGCGGCCGACGACCGCCCGCTTCAGCCCGTTGTGCCACAGCGCGAGGTGCGGCAGCCGCCCCTTGAACGACGGCAGCCCGCTGAGCTGAACACGGACGCGGTAGCGCCCGGCGGTCTTCACGTCGAACGCCGGGCGGCCGCTGTCGGGCCACAGCAGCCACCGCTCCGGCCCCGGATCGCCCCGGTCCTTCCACTTGCCGTCGTCCGCGGACCGGCGCACGACCACGGACTTCGGTTGTTGAACGGGGAACGCACGGTCGAGGACCGTCTCCGCGGCGCGGTAGTACCTCTCGACGTGCGACGGCGACAGAGACAGCACCGAGCCGATGCGGTCGAACCCGTGCCGGCGCGGGTCGTCGTTGAACGCCCCCGGCACCGTGACGTCGAAGTAGACGCCGAGCAGGTCGTGGACGGTGTGCCCGTACTCGTCGCGGCTCAACCGGTAGTGCGTGACCGGGCCGCGTTTCGCCATCCGAGCGGCCTCGCCCTCCTTCAGGCGCGCCGAGAGCCACTCGGCGACCTTGCCGAGTTCTTCGGCCTTCGGCTGTGGTTCCTTTTTGGGCGGCATCTCGCCCGAGTTGATTCGGAAGAGCACCTCTGCCCACCGTTCCGCGGTCTGCTGCGACCCGAAGTCGCGCGACAGCGTGTCGAGCCGGAACTCGCCCTTCTGCTGCTTGCCGTCGTGGCACCGGAGGCAGTGCGCCTTGAAGAACGGCAGCGCAACGGTTTCGTACCCGTCCGGCTCCGCGGCGCGAGCCGTGCCAGTCGCGGAGCCGAACAGAAGGGTTGCGAGAATCACAGCGTGACGGTGCATGATGGCCGACCGTAGATCTGGGTACGGAACGCCGCGACTACTTCACATCAACCTGCATCTCGGGGCGGGCCTTGCGGAGGCGCTCGACGCCGGCGGGCGTGACCCCCTTCAACCCACTGAGTGACAGCCGCTTGAGCGACTTGGAGGCCGCCAGTTCCATCAGCCCCTCGTCGGTGACCTTCGCGCTACCGAGTTTGAACTCCTCCAGCGCGGGCATCGTGGCCACTGAACGGAGCGACTCGTCCCCGACGGTCGGCGCGTGTGAGACATCGAGCCGGCGGAGGGTGGCGATCTTTGCCGCGTGGGTGAGGCCAACGGGCGTTGCCTGATTGTCGAGCAGTGACAACTCTTCGAGCGGCAACTTCACCAGCGCGGCGACCGCTTCGCCAGAACTCGCCTTGTCCGTGCTGCCGATGCCGCACCGCTTCAGTTGCGTGAGGTTGCTCAGGCTCGCGGCGCCGGCGTCGGTGAACCGGGTGTGTGCGAACCACAGCCGTCCGGAGATCGGGACCTGCGTGATCGCGCGCAGCCCGTCGTCGTTGAGCGGCGTGAAGTGGAAGTTCACGCTCTCCAGCTTCTTCAGCCCCTTCAGGTGCGCGAACCCGGTGCCGGTGCATTGCGTCGAAGCGAGTCCGAGTACCCGCAACTCGGTCAAGTCCGCGAGGTGCCGCAGTGCGTCGTCGGTGACCGGCGTGAGCGTGAGGTTCACTTCGCGGAGATCGGCCAACTTGCCGATGTGCCGCAGCCCGTCGCCCTTGACCGCACAGTTCGCGAGATCGACCCGACGGAGCGTCGCGATCCCGGCGAGCTGCTCCACCCACGCGTCGGTCACCTTTTCGTTGCGCCCGCCCTTGCCCTTGAGCGGGTTGTTGCCGTTGTACATGTCGACCCCGGTCGGCACGTCGAAAACCTCCGTCCCGCGATCGCCGGTCGCGAGGTACACCCACTGCGGCGCCCCGGGCGTGCAGATCAGTTTCCCCCCGGCCTCCTCGATCGGGGCTTCCAGCGCGGGCACGCCGCGGCGCGTCTTGACGGCCCGCTCGATGTCGGGCAACAGAGCAGTGAACCGGGCGCGCAGGGACTTGTCGGATATCTTCGCGGCGAGTGCTGCGCGGTCGCCGGTTTCCGCGCCCGACAGCAACCGCTGGAGAACGGCCTGGTCTTCCGGTGTCGTCGTCAGCAGCGCCAGTACGCCGTCGAGGTACTCTTTCACCTCCGGCTTGAGCTTGTCGAACCCGGCCGCGGAGAGCGGTTGCCCGAGCGCCCGCCGCATGGCGTTGTGCATCAGGTACTTGCCGTGGTCGTTCGTCATGTGGATCGGATCGCGGTACAACTCCGCGACGGACTTGAGCGGCGCGCGCCCGGCGTCGATGTCGTCGGCGACCTGCGCGAGCAGGTTCTGCGCGAGGGTCTGTCGGATCTCGCGCCCGGGGTGCGACCGGCGGAGTTCGGCGACCAGCGCCCGGAGGTAGGTCGGGCTGTGCGCCATCTGGTCCGGCGTCGCGAGGCTCGCGAACTCGCCCGCACGCTGCGCGTGGAACGCCCACCCGGAGTGCACGACGAACACGGCCTTCGGCTGCAGCTTCATCCAGGCGGAGATGACCTCGACGTCCTGCGCGAGGGTCGAGCCGTAGTGCGGTTGGACCGCGACCACGTCGTACCGGTTCTCCTTGAGCGCCTTCGGCCAGGGGGTCGAGGACTTCACGCACGGCCCCTCGGGCTTCGCGAAGATGTGCGGCAGCGACACGCCACAATCGACGTGCCACTGCACGGTCCCGTCGAGCCGCTCCGGGACGGTGTCCCACGTCAGCGAGTTGCCGATGAGGTAGTAGCGCGGCGCCGGTTGCCCGGCGAGGAGCGCGCCGGGCGTCCCGAGAAGCACCACGCCGCAAAGCACGAGTCCGACCAGCCGCATGACGATGCCCCCGTGTTGAGCCGGCCCCGCGATACTACTTCGTGCCGCCCGGCTTCACGCCCGGGATCACCATCCGCACGCTGTAGAGCGACGTGCGGGCGGTGATGAACAAGGTCTTGAAATCGTCCCCACCGAAGCACAGGTTGGCCGGGCCTTCCGGCACGTCGATCTGTTCCAACAGCTTACCGGTCGGGTCGTAGATCTTCACCTTGCCGTGCGTCGTGTAGAGATTCCCCTTGGCGTCCACCTTCATGCCGTCGCTGCCCTCGGGGATCGTGAACAGCTTCTTCCCGAGTACGCCGTCCTTGCCCACCTCGTAGCAGTGAACCCCGGCCGGCAGCTTGTGGAAGGCCGGGTCCGGGTGCCGCGCGTTGCCGCCGGTGTCCGCGACGTAGAGGCGCGACTCGTCGGGCGAGAAGACGATCCCGTTGGGCATCGCGAGGTCCTTGATGACCGCTTCGACCTTGCCCGTCTTCGGGTCGAGTTTGAACACGAAGTGGCCGGGCAGTTCGCCCTTCTCGGTCAAGCCCCACGGCGGGTCGGTGAACCACAGCGTTCCGTCCGACCGCACCGCGACGTCGTTCGGCGAGTTGAACCGCTTGCCGTCGAACCGGTCCGCGAGCACGGTTATCTTTCCGTCCTTCTCGGTACGCACGAGGTTCCGCGCCTTGTGCTGGCACGAGACAAGTCGCCCCTCGAGGTCGAGGATGTTGCCGTTGGCCTGTTCGCTCGCGCGGTAGACGGACAGCCCGTCGCCCTCCTTCCACTGCATGAGTTTGCTGTTCGGGATGTCGGAGAAGATCAACTTCTTGTCCGCGGCCACCCAGACCGGCCCCTCGGTGAACTTCATATCGCCGGCGAGCTTCTTGACCTTAGCCCCCGGTTCCACCAGCGACTTCGGTTCGTCGGCACCGGCGGGCGGCGAGCCGAACGCGCACGCGGTGAGGAGGGACGAGAAGAGGAAGCGAGTTCGCATCGTGTGCCTCCGAAACCTGCCGCTCAGGGCAGTGTGAGTGTCGCCGATCGTTTCAGGTCGTCGAGCGATTTCACTCGCTCCTCGGGGGGCATCGTGACGAACGCCCACCGCTCGCACTTCACCCGCACGCACCGCCCGGGGCGGTAGCCCTCCAGCACCTCGGCGAACTTCAACTTGATCTGAATGCCGCTGCTGCCCGGCGGCGGGTTCGCAGTCTCTTTCCAGTCCAGCACCTTGCCGACCTTGCGGTCGCCGCGGTGGAACCAGGTGCGCAGCGTGGTCTCGGCCGTCGCGACCCAGAACCCGGTGTCCCGTGTAGCCTTCAGGTCGGCGTACAGAGACGGGTCCATGTCGCCGAACAGCGTGATCGTGATTTCCGCGCCGCCGAAGTCGAACAACTCGACGCTGTCGATCCAGCCCGGAACCCAGCGCTGTTGCTGGTAGCGCACGTGGCGGCGGCGCTGCAACTCGGTGGCGAACGCGCGGCTCGCGTCGTCGAGCCAGACGTCCGCAACGGTGAACTCCTTATCGCGCGAGCCTTGCGACCAGCCGAGGTTGAACCGCACTACTTGCCCGACGCCGAGGTCCGTCAGATCCACGAGCCGGCGGTCCTTCCACACCCGCGTGACGGGGTCGATGTCGAAGGTCGCCTTCTCGGCGATCCCGTCCGTCACGAGTTTCCCGGTCGGGGCGACGTCGAGCTTGCCCTTCTTCAGATCGACGCCCACCACCTGCCACGACTGCCCGCGGCGCTGGTAGTAGCTGAAGTCGTCCTCCAGGGTAACGGCGTGGTTGTGCCGCACCGCGAAACGCTGGGATTCGGCGGGCAAGGGCGGGATGGTTTGCTCCTCCCCGACGGGCGGGAGGTGAAAGAACCCGTGGACGTGGGTGCCGAGCGGGACGTCGCGCAACTCCGCGGGCGCGCCGTTGTACCAGACGGCCGCGTAGGGGAGCAGCGCGAAGTAGTGCAGCGGGCCGCTGTGGTAGCGCCCCCCGGCGTCGCCGTCGATGCGCAGCCCGCCGCGGCGGTTGATCGGGTCGATCACGACCAACTCGCCAGACAGATACGTCCCCGGTTCCGGCGGGAACGTGCCGGGCTTCAACCGGGGTTCGCTCGCCGCGGGCGCGGGTGGTCCCGCGGCCTTCTTCGCGTCGACGTGCTTCTTCTCCTGCCCGCCGGCTGAGACGGAGAGCGCGCACGCGGCGACGAACATGAGGGTGGCCGCCCGCCGGGTCCGGTGACTCACGCCAGCACCTCCGAGACCGTGCCGTTGCTGTCCGCGAACGTTTCCGTCCGCACGCCCATCTTCTGCGCCATCGTCAGGAGCAGGTTGCTGAGGTGGGCCTTAGCGTTCACCGGGCGGTGGCAGATGGCGTAGTGCTTGCCGGGGGTGTCGAGTTCGTACGTGTAGCCGTCCTTGCGGCCCGCGGCGTTGTAATCGACGTGCCGGCCGTGCTTCAGGCCGATCGCGCCGCCGCCCGCGAGGACCAGCGGCAGGTTCGCGTTGCCGTGGCTGTGGCCGAACGCCATGCCGCTGCCGTACAGGCACATCGTCGAATCCAGAAGCGGCCCGTCCGCATCCTTCACTTCTGCGAGCCGGTCGAGGAAGTAGGCGAACTGCTTGATGTTGAACGTGTCGCTGGCCGTGAGTTCCTGCATCAGCTTGGGGTTGGCGTTGTGGTGCGAAAGAGAGTGCCGGTCCTGCCGGACGCCGATCTCGGGCACGGCGGGCCCGGTCCCCTCGTTCCCCGTGCTGAAGGTGGCGACGCGGGTGAGGTCGGTCTGGAACGCCAGGACGAGGATGTCGTACATGGTGCGGAGGTACTCGCCGAGTTGCTCCAGCGGCACGGCGCGGTTGAGCCTCGCCTGGTCGGCCGGGGCGACCTTGGGGCGCGGCGTGTCGAGCCACTTGCTCGCCCGCTGCGTGCGGATCTCGACCTCCCGCACCGACGTAAGGTACTGGTCGAGCCGGCCGCGGTCGTCCTTGCCGAGCTTGCCGCCGAGGTCGTTGGCCTCTCCGAGAACGGCGTCGAGGACGCTGCCGCGGCGTTCCAGCCCCCGGCGCTGCTTCGCCACCCCGCCCGCGGGTTCCTCGAACAGCTCGCGGAACACGACGCCCGGGTTGCCCTGTGCCGGAAGGCCGATGCCGTCGGCGCTGCACGCGAGCGAGTGCCCCTGGTTGCTGAGTTCGATCGAGGTGAACCGCGTCTGCGGGGCCGTCACACGGGCCATGAGTTGATCGACGGAGATCGTGTTCCGCTCGGACGGCCCGATCTTGGCGCCGGTGAGCCAGATGCTGCTGCAGTTGTGGTGGTGGCCCAACCCGTGCGGGTGGTGTAGCCCGCTGATCGGGGTGATGTTCGCCTTGTGCTTCGCCAGCGGCAGGAGCGACTTCGAAAACGTGTAATCCGCCCCGGCCGCTTCGATCTGGAAGTCGATCGTGTTCACGCCGTTCGGCAGGTAGATAAAGACGCTGCGCGCGGCCCGCGTCTTGCCCTCCGCCGCGCCGAGCGGGCGCATGCAGTCGAGCAGCGGCAGCGCCATCGACACCCCGAGGCCGCGCAGGACGTGTCGGCGGTCGAGCAACCAACTCTGCGAGCGGAACGGGGTCACGGGAGAGCCCTCGGGTGTGCGGTGTTCGTTCGCGGCGAACCGGGACCGCTCAGCGTGCGGGTGCCCGCGCGTTCCGATGCGGACTTCGGGCGTGCGGCCGTTGGCCGACCGCCGGGGGCCAGCCCGGGCCGTGCGGGTGTAACGAGGCGGGTCGCGCGGGCACCCGTCCCGCTCGCGGCGGAGAACGCGGGCCGGTCTGGGTGGAGGGCACGCATGCTGGTCGGGTTCGCGAGGGGAACGCGGGAGGAGCGTGAGGCGGATAGGTAACTTTCTCACGCTCTCGGTCACCCGTCAACCGGCAATCCGAGTTCGCGGCCGACGGCCCCGGGCGTGACGCGTTTGGCACGCCCGAGTTGGCGAGCGTCATCCGTCTCCGGGCACAGGGGAAATCCCGAAAGCACGCTCGACCGCGAAAACTCTGGGGACACCCCGGGTTCCCCGAATAAGGAAAGCTCCAGCGTGCAGCCGGAGTTGAAATGCGCCTACGCCGGCGTGTTGCGCGGAGCGAAGTACCGGAGGAGGTCGCGCGATGCGTGCCCAACTGCTGATAGTGGTAGCGGGATTCGCGGCGCCGTGTGTGGCTTACGGAGCCCCTCCCAAGAAGCTGCTGCCGCTGGACGGCGAGGTGTTCGAGGTGTCCGAGCGCACGGCGTTTCTGATCCCCGCCAAGGCCGCGCCCGACACGCCCGCGAAGCCGTGGGTGTGGTACGCGCCCACGCTGCCGAACCTGCCGGGGCCGGAGGAGAAGTGGATGTTCGAGCGGTTCCGCGCCGCCGGGATCGCGGTCGCGGGCATCGACGCGGGCGAGTCCTACGGCAGCCCGGCCGGGAACAAGGTGTTCGATACGCTATACGCCGCGATGACCGCGAAGGGGTACTCCCAGAAGCCGGTGCTGCTCGGGCGCAGTCGCGGCGGGCTGATGACGCTGTCGTGGGCGACCGCGAACCCAGACAAGGTGGGCGCGTTCGCCGGCATCTACCCGGTGTGCGACATTGCGAGTTACCCTGGCGTCGAGCCCGCCGCCGGCGCGTTCGAGCTGAAGCCCGCCGAACTGAAGGAGAAGCTCAAGCAGTTCAACCCGGTGGACCGGCTCGACGGGCTGGCGAAGGCGAAGGTGCCGCTGTTCGCGATTCACGGGGACGTTGACAAGGTGGTGCCGCTGGAGGCCAACAGCGGGCGCGTGAAGGAGCGGTACGCGGCGCTCGGCGGCACCATGACTCTCATCGTCCCGCCGCAGCAGGGGCACAACATGTGGCCCGGGTTCTTCCAGTGCCGCGAACTGGTAGAGTTCGTCGTCGCCCACGCAGGGGTCGGGCTGGTGCTCGATTCGCCGCAGGACTACCAGGTGGTGAAGCGGAACGCGAAGAACATCGGCGTCGTGCGCGTGCGCGGCAAACTGGGGGAGGCCGCGCGGAAGGCCGACGCGCTGGAGT
>SXHE01000202.1 GCA_005773755.1 Planctomycetia bacterium | reverse complement strand
TCTCGTAAGCCTCTTTCACGCGCGGTTCGTCGAAGCCCAGCACCTGATCGTGGTAGGCGTGCGCCAGTTCGTGCAGGATCACCCACGGTTGCTCGCGGATGTTGCGCTTGGTCGCCACGTCCGCGGCGCGCGGCAGGTGGACGCACTTCGCCAAATCGGGCGAGTAGCCGTTCGCCTTGAGCCACTCGGCACCGGGGTGGTACTGCATCGGCCCCAGGTTGCCGTGCGTCAGGTCGAGCACGATGGTCACGGTCTGGAGCTTCTTCACCTTGTCCGCGGGGACGACGGCCTTGATGTCGGCGAGCTTCCCTTCGAGAAACCGGAGCGCGCGCGTGCCGAGTTCGTCGTCGGGGGCTTTCAGCAGCCGGTCGTCGACGCGCACCGTCCAGCCCTCGACGTTCTTGTTGGTGTGCGACGTGGGCTTCGCCGGCTCCGGTTTCTCTTTCTTGTCTTTGGCCGGCGCGTCCTTCGGTTTCTCCGGTTGCGGCGTGAGGAGCTTGATCATCGCCTTGCCGAGCGAGTCGCCCACGAGGAAGTACGTTTCGGCGTTGCCGAACTCGTGGTGCCCGTGACCGGGGTTGGGCGACTCCTTCGCGGGGCGCACGAAGTCGCGGGTCGAGACGAACAGCACGTTCCCCCAGAACTCCGGCAGTGCGGCGGCGGCGCGTTGGGCGGTTCGCAGCCGCGCCCAGTCGTCGGGCGCGACCACCCACGGGCCGGTCAGCTCGCCGACCACGACCGGCAGCTTCGGGGCCTTGAGGTCCTTGCGCACGTCCTTGATCAGGTTGATGAGGTTCTGCTCGTACTCCGGCACGGCCTTCTTCGGGTCGACGCCGTCGTTCCACCCGTGATACCACACGAACCCGGCGAGTTCGTACCCCTGATCCGCGTAGGCCGGGAAGTCCTTCTTCAGGTTCGCGAGCGCGGCGCGCACCTCGGCAATCATCTTCGTGTAGTACGGCCCGACCTCTCCGCCGGAACTCGGCGGGCGGAAGTCCTTGTACAAACTCTTCCCGCCCCACGCGGTCTTGATGAGCAGCACCTGTTCGGTGAAGTGGTCGCCGACGACGTGGCCGAACTGAAGCTCCGGGCCGAAGTGGTGCTTCCCGCCGTACACCGCGAACCCGATCGTGAGTGGGCCGGCAAGCAGCGGTTGCTTCTCGCGCTGATAGCGGACCCACACGTCGTCGCGCACCGTCCACTTGCCCTTGTCGTCGCGCAGGTGCTTGACGAGCGGGGCCTTGGCGGGGTCGTTGAGCAGCGCCTTGAGCGTGCCCTTGCCGCCGTTGTAGTCCTTGCCGTCGAGGTCCGCGACCGCTTGCCCCTCCATGTTCGACTGCCCGGCGAGGATGAACACCTTCACCGGTTTCGGCGGATCGGCCGCGCGTGCGGGAGCGACGAACGACAGGAGCGCGAACAGGAGCGCGAAGCGGAAAGTCTGCATGGGGAACGCTCGTCGGGTTGGAGTACACACAGGATCGTAGTGCTTGTCTTTGTCTTCTGTAGCCGGTCGCTAATTTATGAACCCGGAGTTACTGTCCGGTTCGTGTGTAACCCCTCCCCCCGCCCCCCTCCCCTGGGCGGGGAGGGGGAGCACACGCGCTTTTCTTACCGCGGGCCGGGTTGCAGTCCGTTTCTTCAATCGCGAAACCACCCCCTCCCCGCACCGGGGAGGGGGCCGGGGGGAGGGGTTTACCACGCGAACGCGCACCACTACCGGGCTTGTGTAACTGAGACCGGCTACAGGAAAAATCCAACGCGATCGGGGTTTCTCAATCCACCACGTTCTCGTGGCGCTTGAGCGGGCTGAAGTCGAGTGCGACCGATTCGACGCGCACCGCGGCCCGGCGCGCGCCCTTCGGTAGTGCCAGCGCGCCGGCCGTGCGCTTCTCGATCACCACCGCGACGCCCAGGCCGTTGCCGATGGAGAAGTTCGCGCCGGGCACGGTCGAGCCGAGGAACTTGTCCACCTTGAACGTCGCGGTCGTGCCGAACGAGGGCCGGAACTCCGCTGACCCCAACTCGCTCACGGCGCGCACGTCCTTGTTCATATCGGTGAAGCGGAACAGGACGAGGCGACACGCGAAGTTGGCGAGGAACGTCTTCTCGAACTCGTCGCGCGACGAGCCGACGCCCGCGGCCCGGATCGTGAACGTGTAGTGCCCGCCGCGCGCGCTGCGGACCTCCTGCGCGAGCACCGCCCGCGCGCCGGCGTCGAGCGCCGCGCCGGCGATCACGTCTTCGAGGCCGTAGCCGATGAGCAGTTCCGTTCCCTTCCGAACCGCGAGGCCGGTTGTCGCCTTCGTCCAGACGGGCGCGGCGCGCCAGCCCTTGTCGCGCGACGGCGGCGCGGCCGGGACCAGCGGCAGCTTCGCGCGAAAGTCGGTGTCGAGCAGCGGGGCCGCGTCAAACGGTGGGACGAACGCCGGGTCGCCGCCCGGCTCGCAGCGCGCGACCGTCGCCGGCGCGGTGCCGAGCAGGCGCGCGATCGGCTCGCCCTTCGTGAGCGGGTGCGGCCGGTTCGTCTTGTCGCGGAACATCCCGTTGGGGTCGATGCCCAGCAGGTGGAAGATGGTCGCCGTCAGGTCGCCGCCGCGGATCGGGTCGGTCGCGGGGTACGCGCCGTTCTTGTCGCTCGCGCCGATCACCTGCCCGCCGCTGATCCCGGCCCCGGCCAGCGCGAAGCTGAACACGTGGCCCCAGTGGTCCCGGCCCCCCTGCTTGTTGATGCGCGGGGTGCGGCCGAACTCGCCGATCACCACGACGAGCGTGTCGCTCAAGAGGCCGCGGTCGGTCAGGTCGTCCATGAGCGCGGCGAACGAGATGTCGAACTGCGGGCACAGGCTGTCTTGCAGCCGGTCGGCGTTCAGGGCGTGCGTGTCCCACAGCGGGTTATCGACCGCGGCGTCGCCGGGATCGCGCGCCCAGTTCACGTGGACGAGCCGCACGCCGGCTTCGATCAGCCGCCGCGCCAGAAGGCACGACTGCCCCCAGGTGTGCCGGCCGTAGCGGTCGCGGGTGCGCGCCGCTTCCTTGCTCATGTCGAACGCGGCCCGCGCGGCCCCCGACGTCACCAGATCGAGCGCGTGGTGCGAGAGGCGGTCCCACGCTTCCACGGATTCGGCCCGGCCCAGGCTGTCGAACTTGCGGTCGAGTTGCGCGAGCAGGTCGCGCCGTTTATCGACGCGGAGGCGGGTGATGTCGCCGGTGACGCCCAACCCTTCGATGTGGTAGTCGGGGTCCGCGGGGTCGCCGACGAACCGCTCCGGCTCCCACATCTTGCCGAGGAAGCCGGCCGTTTGCCCGGCCGGGGTGACGCTGTCGTTCAGCCGCATCACGTCGGGAATCCAGACCGACGTGAGCGCCGGGAGTTTCTCGCTCGGCTTCAGCATCTTGACGACGGAGCCGAAGTACGGCCAGTCGCTCGGCTTGATCTGCCGGGCGCTGCCCGGTCCGTAGGGGTAGCCGGTGAGCAGCCAGTAGCCGCTCACGTCGTGGTTGTCGTCGCGCGTGGAGAGCGAGCGCACCACCGCGAGCTTGTCGGCGTAGCGGGCCGTGCGCGGGAGCAGTTCGCAGAACCGGATGCCCGGCACGTTGGTGGCGATCGGCTTGAACGGTCCGCGAATGTCAACCGGCGCGTCGGGCTTGGGGTCGAACGTCTCGTGTTGCGGCGGCCCGCCTTGCAGCCACAGGAAGATCACGTTCTTCGCGCGGCCGAAGGTCGCGCTCAGATCACCGGCGAGCGGCGGCGCGGCGGCCGCCTTCGCGGCAGGAACCTCGCTCGCGCGGAGCAGGTTCGGCAACGACAAACCCAGCGCGCTCAGCCCGCCGACGCGGAGCCACTCGCGGCGCGAAACCCGGTCGGAGAGCGACACCGCCCCGTCTTCGATGGATAGCACGGCCCCTCCTCGTGTCAGTGTTCCCGCTATCGTCTCACGCCGCGACCGCGCGTGCAATGAAGAGTCCGCGCGCCGATTGTCTTCACCTCACTTTTTCTGCTTGAAGCCCGCGCCGCGCGCGGGTACTCTCCACTCACCGCCGGAAACGCCCGCCTTCCTCGCCACCTGCCCCCGGAACCGCTCTCCATGCTCCGGGTCCTCGGACACCCCACCGCCGCCTGCGACGGGATCACCCGCCGCGACCTGCTGCGCGCCGGCGTGCTGCCCCTCGCCGCGTGCGGCTAAAGCCACCAGTGTCATTCTCCTCGACCTCTTTGGTGGCCCCAGCCACATCGACACGTTCGACATGAAGCCCGACGCGCCG
>SXHE01000201.1 GCA_005773755.1 Planctomycetia bacterium | reverse complement strand
CTGCTGGGCGCGGCCGCGCTGGGCGACATCGGCGACGCCTACCCGGACACCGACCCCAAGTGGAAGGACGCGGACTCGAGGAAGTTCCTGACGGAAACGCTCGCGCGGCTGAACCAGTTGGGCTGGAAACCGGTCAACGTGGACGTGACCATCTTCGCCCAGGAGCCGAAGCTCGGCCCGGTGAAGGCCGCGATCAAGAACAGCCTCGCGCACCTGCTGGGCCTGCCCGCGGACGCGGTGAACGTGAAGGCCAAGACCGGTGAAAAGGTCGGGCACATCGGCCGCGGCGAAGCCATCGGCACGCACGCGGTCGTACTCATTGAGAAGGCATAGCACAAGAAGGATTCTGGCAATGGCGCTTCAGGTTTACAGCACGCTGACCCGCAAGAAGGAACCCTTCCACAAGAAGCCGGGCGACGCGGTCACGATGTACGTGTGCGGGCCGACGGTCTACAAGCCGAGCCACATCGGGCACATGGTCGGCCCGGTCATCTTCGACACCGTGAAGCGCTACCTCACCTACCTCGGCTACACGGTGAAGTGGGTCGTCAACATCACCGACGTAGACGACAAGCTCATCAACCGCGCGAAGGAACTGAACACGACGGTGCCGGAACTCGCCGGCCGCATGACGGAAGACTACTTCGCGTGCCTCAAGGCGCTCAACGTCACCGGCATCGATCACTTCCCGAAGGCCACCGAGCACATCGGCGGGATGATCGACGTCATCAAGGCGCTCGTCAAGAAGGACATCGCTTACGAGGTGGACGACGGCGTCTACTTCGACGTGAGCAAGGACGAGGACTACGGCAAGTTGAGCAACCGCGACCCGGAGCAGATGGAAGCCGGCGCGCGGCTGGAACCGAACCCGAAGAAGCGCAACCCCGGCGACTTCGCTCTCTGGAAGAGCAAGCCCGGCGAGCCGGCGGAAGTGCAGTTCGACAGCCCGTTCAAGTGCGGGCGGGGCCGTCCGGGGTGGCACATCGAATGCACCTGCATGGCGATCAAGGAACTCGGCGAAACGCTGGACATCCACGGCGGCGGGTTGGACCTCCAGTTCCCGCACCACGAAAACGAACTGGCCCAAAGCGAAAGCTGGACCGGCAAACCCTTCGCGCGCGTCTGGATGCACAACGGGCTACTGAAGCTGAAAGACAAAGACGGCAAAGACGCGAAGATGGCCGGGTCGCTCGGCAACGTGCTCAACGTGGCCGACGCGCTCGATCATGTCAGCGGCGAAGTGCTGCGCTTCTTCATGTTGAAGACGCAGTACCGCACACCAATTGACCTGGGTATCTGGGATTGGAAGAACCCAGCAACACCGATCCCCAACGGGTTGGTTGAAGCGGCAGAGTCAATCCAGACCTTCCACCGATCCATCGAAAGATTTGAGCGAATCACCGGTGAGTCGTTCTACGCGATTCCGACCCCCTGCGATTATTCCGTCTACCAAGGAGAGTGGCCGAACGATCAGCTAATGAGCGACTTGGGAGCTCTCCGCGAACGATTCTTTGCCTACATGGATGACGACTTCAACACCGGCGGGGCAGTTGGTGTACTGTTTGAGTTGGTAAGCGCTTTGAACCGGTTCGCGGACGTGCATCAACTTGAAGACCGAGCAGCCAAGCCAGACGCTAAGTCGGACTTCCGTAAGGGATCGTACGCCCTTCGCGAACTGACCTTCATCCTCGGCCTGTTCTTGTCACCGCCTCAAGAAAAGTCTCTCGGCGGCGGTAACGAACTCGTTTCCGGCCTGATGCAGTTGCTCCTCGACCTGCGGAACAACCTGCGCGGGATCGCGAAGGAAGCGGCGAAGGACAACCCGCTGAAGAAGCCGCTGTTCGACCAGACGGACCTGATCCGCAAGCGGCTCGGCGAACTCGGCGTCACCCTCGAAGACCGCCCCGGCGGTACAACGTGGCGCGTCGGCTGACGCGCCGCGCGGATTCCGCCGTTCCGACATTCCGGGGAGCGCCCGCCCCGGTTATCAGCGAAGAAAACCTTCCGCGTCGGGACCGTTGCCATGCTCACACCGCCACCCATTTCCGTGCCCAGCCCGCGCCGCGTCCTCGGCCTCGACCCCGGCTTGCAAACCACCGGCTACGCCGTCCTCGAAGCCACCGACCGCGGGCCGCGTGTCGTCGATGCCGGAGTGATCCGTTCTGTCGAAGGGCGCGATCCTTCCGACATGGCACAGCGCGTCCGCGCCCTTTACGATGGGCTGTGTGAGGTGCTGAAAGAGTGGCAACCGTCCGCAATGGCCGTCGAGCAGTTGTTCGCCCACTACGACCACCCGCGAACCGCGATCCTGATGGCCCATGCTCGTGGCGTGTTCTTCCTGGCGGGCGCGCAGCGCGACATTCCGGTGATCAGTTACGCGCCGACGAAGGTGAAGAAGCTCCTGACCGGCAGCGGGCGCGCGAGCAAGGAGCAGATGCAGCACGCGGTGGCGCGCGAACTCGGCCTCGCCGGACCGCCGGAACCGCACGACGTGGCCGACGCCCTCGGCATCGCCCTGTGTCACTACTTCGCCACGGGCGGCAACAGCAGCGTGATGGGCGGCGCGCGATCGGCCACCTTCACCGGCGTGAACATGAAGGCGCTGCTCGGCGACGACCCCGACGACCCCGACGACCTGACGGAAGACAACCGGAGCGAATCGGCATGATTACCAAGATGACGGGCGTTCTCACCCGCGCGCTCGACGACGAGGTGCGGCTGCAAGTCGGCCCGTTCGAGTATCAGGTGATGGTGCCCGAAGCCGTGCGCCGGCAAGTTCAACTGCGCGTCGGGCAAGAGATCACGTTCCACATCATGGAGTACATGGAAGGCAACTCCGCCGGCAGCCGGTTCGTGCCGCGGCGCGTCGGCTTCACCACCGAGGCCGAACTCGACTTCTTCGAGCTGTTCTGCACGGTGGAAAAGATCGGCGTGAAGAAGGCCCTGCGCGCGATGGCCTTTCCGGTCAAAACCATCGCGGACGCGATCAGCCGCCAGGACGCGAAGTGGCTCTCCTCACTCCCCGGCATCGGCCCGACCACCGCGGAGCAGATCGTCACCACGCTCAAGCGGAAGGTAACGCCCTTCGTGATGCTCAACTCGCCCGCGAACGCGCCCCAACCCGACGCCGTGGTGGACGAGAAGCCGACCGCCAAGAAGGGCAGGCCCGCGAAGAAGGAGCCGGAGCCGGTCGCGGCCTCGACCGATGCGAGCGTCGTCGAAGGCCGTCTGATCGAAGACGTGTACGAAGCGCTGATGGGCCTCGGTCACAACCCGCTGGAAGCCCGCGAGCGCCTCGACCGCCTGCTGAACTGCGGCAAGCCGTTCCGCAACCTGCAAGAAGCCATCACACTGATCTACAGCCAGAAGGGGTGACGCGATGAGTACGCTGACGTTCGAACTCGAAGACCCAGAAGCCACACAGCTCGCCGAAGCCGCGCGCGAACGCGGGTTGGAAGTCGATGAACTGCTGAGGCAAATAATCTCGGAGTTTCTCGCGCGCCGCCCCGTAAGTGACGCCGCGTTCAAGAGGGCGCTGGGCGAGAGCGTGCGGGAGAACGAGGAGTTGCTCCGCAGGTCGGCGAAGTGATGAACTTCCTCATCACGGACTGGGTTCGACAGCACACCGTGGCGTTGTAAAAGCCTTTCATCTTCGGAGGAAACCCATGCAGGCGTTCCGTTCACTCGCAGTCGTCGCGGTCCTGTGCCTCGGCGGTCCGCTGCTCGCGGACGACAAGAAGAACGAGGCCGACCTCAAGGCGATGGTCGGAAACTGGCGGGTCGAGAAGGCCGAACTTGGTGGTAAGGACATCACGGAAGCCCTGAAGGTTCTGAAGTTCAACATCCGCGAGGGCGACAAGTACACCGCGGAACACGGCAACGAGAAGGACGACGGCACGTTCACCGTCGATGCGGCGAAGGTCCCGAAGGAACTGGACGTGAAGCCGACCGGTGGCCCGGCCAGGGGCAAGACCGTCAAGGGCATCTACAAGTTCGACGGCGACACGCTCACCATCTGCTACGAGCACGACGCGGAGAAGGGCAAGCGGCCGGAGAAGTTCGAGAGCAAGGCCGACACCACGCTCCTTCTCATCACCTACAAGCGCGAGAAGAAGTAACCGCGCTCGCAACACCCCCAACACGACAGGAAGCGACCGATGGCGCGCGAGAAAGTGATTACCACGGTACCGGCCGATGAGGTCAAGACGCACGACGCGGCGCTGCGCCCGAAGTTGCTCAAGGAAGTAATCGGACAGCGCAAGGTCGCGGAGAAGCTGGAGGTCGCGGTCCTGGCGTCCAAGAAGCTGAACGAGCCGCTCGGCCACATCCTGTTCGACGGCCCGCCGGGGTTGGGCAAGACGACGTTCGCGACCGTGCTGCCGAACGAACTGGGCACGTCGATCCAGATGACCAGCGGCCCGGCGCTCTCCAAGCCCGCGGACATGCTGCCGTTCCTCACCAACCTCGACGAAGGCTCGATTCTGTTCATCGACGAGATCCACCGGATGCCGCGCGTGGTGGAGGAGTTCATCTACCCCGCGATGGAAGACTTCCGCATCGACATCGTGCTCGGCGAAGGGATGAGCGCGCGGACGATCAGCATGAACCTGAAGCGGTTCACGCTGATCGGCGCGACCACCCGCAGCGGGATGCTGTCCGGGCCGATGCGCGACCGGTTCAAGATGCACGAGCACCTGGAGTTTTACACCGTCGAAGAACTGGCGCAGATCGTCCGCATCAACGCGGCCAAGTTGAACACGCCGATCACCGACGGGGCCGCGATGGAACTGGCCCAGCGCAGCCGCGGCACCCCGCGCGTCGCCAACTCGCGCCTGTACTGGGCACGGAGCTACGCCGCCGCCCGGCACGACGGCAGCATCACCGAACCCATCGCCCGCGCCGCGCTGGACATGGCCGAGGTGGACCGCGACGGCCTCGACAAGAACGACCGCAAGTACCTGGAAGTGCTCATCGAACTGTACGGCGGCGGGCCGACCGGTGTGGAAGCGCTCGCGGCGACGATCAACCTGGCCTCGGACACGCTCTCGGACGAGATCGAGCCGTACCTGCTGCGCGAACAGTACATCACCCGCTCGCCGCGCGGCCGGGTCGCGATGCCGCGGGCGTACGTCTCGCTCGGCAAGCTGCCGCCGAAGGCCAAGATTGACGACAAGCAAGGCTCGCTGTTCGAGTAGGGGCGGTTCACGACCCCAGTTCGCCCTTCGCCCCCTGCTTCCGCTCGTGTTCCGCTTCGGCCTCCTCGACCGAGTGCGCCTGGGTGAAGTTTTCGTCCTTCTTCGCCAGTTCCACCAGTTTGTGGAAGTGCTCGCGAATCACCTTCACCTCGTGTTCGCTCAGCTCCTCCGCACCGATCAGCCGGTTGCTCGCCCCCGGCTGGGCGGCCAGCAGTTCGTTGAGCTTCAGGTGAACCGCGGCGGAGTCCTTGTTCTGCG
>SXHE01000019.1 GCA_005773755.1 Planctomycetia bacterium | reverse complement strand
GTGAGTGCGTCTACCTCTCACCGGCCGGCTGACACCGGCCGTTCGCCTACTCGTCCTTCAGTAAGTCCGGCTTTCCGAACTGTGACAGATCGACGTTACCGCGAAGCTCGCCCTCGGCGAGCTTCAATCGCATTTCGAGTTCGCGCAACTTCGTCAGGATGATCTCAAGCTTCGTCGAGGACTCGTCGCGGGCCTTGTAGCGCGGCACTTCGGGGTAGCCGAGTTGTCGCTGGAGCGCCGCGAACAGGTACAACGGGTCGCGCTTGCGGCTGGCCTTCGCGATCTTGCCCTCCTTCTCGCCGAAGATCGCCGGTCGCCCCGGCTCGTAGGCCGGGTTCCGCCGCCGCTCCTCGGTGACGTGCAGTTCCGACCGCATGTACACCAGGTCGCCGAAGTCGATTTCGCCCACCCGCTTGCGCAGGTCGTCGAAGTAGCTGTGCCACACGTCGTCGTAAAACGGGTCCGCGGCCATCGCTTCGAGGCCGTCGAGGTAGCCCAACCGGTTCCGCATGATCGACTCGAAGTGGTACACGAACAGTCCCTGCGGGGTCGGGCCGTTGGCGCGGTAGGTCGCCTCGCGTTCGAGCAGCAGGAACGCCGTGACCATCGGGAACCGCGACTTCTCGTCCTCGGCCTGCTTCACGACGAACGCCTGGAACGCGGTGAAGTAGTGCGGCAGCTTTGCGAACCCGGTCGCGAGCAACCCCGTGTGCTTCAACTCCGCCGCGAGGAACTGCACCGCGTAGGGGAGCCGCGTGCTGGACAGCAGCTCCTCCCCGACGCGCACGAGCACGTCCTGCGCGGCCTGGCTCTCCGCGACCTGCTCGCGCAGCGTGCGGAACAGGTACGCCTGCTCGATGTACTCTTCGCGCTCAAGAACGGTCGCGGTGCTCATTGGTGTCAGTTTACCGGGTTCCTCGCCTCACCTCAATAACGCCGCTCGCGGGCAGCCACTTCACCCGAATCTGGTGCGGATGGCGCGGGTTGCCGGGTTGTGCCGTCCGTTCCGACGGCGCGATTCGGGCCGGGTAGCGCCGTTGTGCCGGTCCCGCGGTTGGCGGGCGCGGGAAGGTTGGGGGGAAGTTGCGTTGTGGCCTGTCGTCGCACGTGCGCATCGGGCACAGTTCTCATGAGCGGCATTCGGCCCGAACCGCTGCCACCCACACGACACTCGACAAGATCTTCATCGCGGGGATACGAGCCATGAGAAAACATCTGGGGGTGTGGCTGCTCGCCGCCGGCGCGCTGGTCGCGTTCGCGGCACCGGCCCGCGCCGGGCACTGCGGGCTAATCAAGTACCCGCGCCGGTGCGTCACCCCCGACCAGTGCGCACCGCCGGCCGCCACCACCGTTCAGTATCAGGCCGTGTACGAGAACCATCAGCAGGTGTGCTACCGGCCGGTCTACAAGACCGAGTACACCCCGGAGACATACACCACGCAGCGTGCGGTGCGCGAGACCAACTACGTCCAGCAGACGTACACCGTCCAGCGCCCTGTGGTCGAGCACTTCGACACCGTCCGCAGCTACACCGTGATGAAGCCGGTGTACGAGACGCAGTACCAGCAGCAGACCTACACCGTGATGCGGCCGGTCACGCGCACCTTCCAGGTCGCGGTGCCGTACAGCACGGTGCGCAAGGAGATCGACCACCACGTTCGCGACGTGTGCCACACCGTGTGGAAGCCGTGCGTGCAGGAGTACACGGTCGCGATCCCGTACTGCGTGAACAAGCCGGTCGTCGAGCACCACGTCCGCACACACAGCTACGTCGTGAACCGGCCCATCGTCGAGCACTATCAGGTGCCCGTGACGTACACGGTCAACCGCCCGGTGTACGAGCAGCACGTTCGCGAGATCCCCTACACGACGTACCGCAAGGTCACGGAGCCGTACTGCGTCGAGGTGCCGTATACCACCTACCGCAAAGAGATCGAGAACCACGTCCGCGAGGTCCGCTACACGACCTGGCACACGGAAACGCAGCAGTATCAGGTCGTGATCCCGTACTGCACGGTTCGCCCCGAATACACCACCGTGTCGTACTGCGTGCCTGTCACGACGTACCGCACCGAGGTCGATTACGTTCCGCAGACCCGCGTTAGCTATGTCGCGGAGCCGGTCGTCACCGAGCGCGTCGAGAAGGTGTGCAGCGGGCGATACGAGACCGTGACCGAGTACGTTCCCGGCCCCGTGGTGACGCGCGTCTCGCGATCGCCCGGCACGTGCGTGTTCGACCCCTGCACCTGCACCAGCCGCTACGTTCCCGGTTGCCTGACCCGCGAAACGGTTCAATGCCCCGGTCGGACCGTGTGCAAGAAGGTCTGGGTTCCGCACGAAGAGTGCCGCGTTGTGAGGGACTGCAAGATGGTGTGCAAGCCGGTCTGCACCGTCGTGCAAGTGCCGGTGTGCCGCAAGGTGGCCCAGACCGAGATGCGGACCTGTACGCGGACCGTGTGCAAGATGGTGAAGGAGCAGCACGTTCGCTACGAAACGCGGACCCAGTGCTACAAGGTGCCGCAAGAGTGCGTAAAGCAGGTTCCGTACACGACCTGCCGCATCGTGCCCGAGCACCACGTTCGCACCGAGACCCGCTACCGCTGCTACACGGTGCCGGAACACCACGTCCGCCACCAGTGCTACACCACCTGCCGCATGGTCCCGGAAACGCACTGCAAGATGGTGACCCAGCGCCGCTGCTACACCGTGCAGGAAGTGAAAACCTGCGAGATCCCGTACAAGACGGTGCGGTGGGAGAAGGAAGAGCACGTCCGGTATGTGACCCGTCGCCACTGCCAGATGATCCCAGAACAGGTGACGCGCCAGGTTCACTACACGACGTGCCGGCTGGTGAAGGAAGACCACGTCCGCTACGAAACCCGGTGCGTGACCGAGCGCGTGCCGGAAGTGTGCGTGAAGCAGGTGCCGGTGCGGACCTGCCGCATGGTGCCCGAAGAGCGCCAGTGCGTCGTCCGCCAGTGCCGCGTCAGCTACGTGTGTGAAGAGCGCGTCCGCTGCGTGCCGCACACCACCTGCAAGGTGATCGAGGAGCAGCACTGCCGCATGGTGCCGCGCACGACGTGTTCGATGGAAGCGTACACGGTCAACACCTGCGTCAAGCGGTACGTGCCCGTGTGCGTGCCCGCCTGTCCGTGAGAGTCCGAAACAGAAAACTAACCGCGCACAAGCCCGCCGACTTTGTCGGCGGGCTTGTGTCGTTCTCAGCGCAACAGCGAGCGCCCCTCGGCCGTGACCTTGCTCAGCTCCGCGACGGTCGCCTTCATCTGCCCGTTCAGCGCCCGGATCTCCGCGATCTTGTTGTCCGTCTGCGAGCGCATCGAGTCGAGCTTCATCACCGTGTAGATGTCCCGCGCCGCCGCGACCTGATGGTCCATCTTCTTGACGTTCTCCGCGGCCTCGCGCAGCACCGTGGCCCATGCTTGTGCTTGCACGTTGTTCTTGGCGACGGCGGCGTTGCGCAGGTCGGTGCTCTTGATCGACCGCGCCATGTCGTCCATCTTCTTGAACCGCTTGTCGCCGGCCTTAATGACCCCGTTCAGCTCGTTCTTCAGCCGGTTCACTTCCTTCTCGATCCCGTCCCAGCGCTTCTTCCACTCCTCGGCGAAGGCGTCGCTGGCCGCCGGCGACGTGGGCACGGCACAGTTCGCGTACTGCCCCTCCACCGCATCCATCTTCGTCTGTGCCTTCTGGCGGTTCTTCTCGAACCGGTCGATGGCCGCGAGCGGGTCGTCGTCGTTGCACCCGGTGGCGACGAACGGCAGCGCGAGGCACAGCGCGATGCCAAGTGTCCGTGTCGAGAGGAAGCGGCGCATGGCGGACTCCTGTTGCGAAACGGTTCTGCTCTCACCTCCAATACGAGTGGCACAATCGGGTTTTGGCACGAAATCGGAACGCGCGCGCCCGCTACACTACCCGCACCGTTCCCGCGATGAGGGCCGCCCGTGTCGTTCGACCCGCACCTGTCCACCCGCGCCGCGATCAGTGCGTACTTCGCGGCCCGCGCCGACCGGTTCCCCGATCTGCCCGCGCGGGTCGAAACCTTCTTCGCCGCGCCGTCGCTCGAAACGGGCAAGCAGCTCCTGCGCACCTATTTCCGGAACCACACCGTCGGCGATATCGCCTCGCTGCGGATGGCGACCGCGGCGTTCGCCGACAAGCGCCTCGTGCGCGCCGTCGTGCAATCTGTACTTGACGACGAGGCCGCGCTCGCGGGGGTCGCGGCCCGCTCGTACCCGCACCCGATCGGCTTCGATAAGCTCGTGCTCGACGACGACCGCGCCACGGGCTTCAAGTTCCGGCTGCACGTGTACTGGCGCGGGGCCAACTTCGCCTCGCTCGAACGGCTCCACCTGCACCGCTTCGAGATGGCCTCGGCCATCGTGACCGGCGAGCTGACCAACCACATCTGGCGCGTGGTGAAGTTCGACGCGGCCAACGATCTGACGCGCGGCGTGAACCTCGCGGAGCCGGACACCGCCCGCGCGGACACGCGCCGCGTGATGCCCGCTTACGCGGGTTACCTGCGTGACGCCAGCGGCGAACTGCGCAAGGCCTATCTGGGCGAAGCGACGCTGGAGCGCGGTCCGTCCGAGACGTTCACCTCCGGCGACGCCTACGCGCAGGTGCTCGAAGACGCGCACTTCGTGGAGACGAACGCCGAAACCGGGTTCGCCAACGGCGACTTCTGCTCCACGGTCTACATCCACGGCCCCTCGCTCACGGACCGCGCGGGCCGCGCGCTGCCGGTACTGTTCGAGGAATCGCGTCTGGCCGACGACAACGCCCGCATCAGCACGATCCCGGCGATCCCGGTCGAGGCGCTCCGCGCGTGTCTGGTCCGCTACCACGACACGCTCGATGAGATCCTCAAGTTCTACGACTGGCTGTACCACCCCAAACACGGCCGCAACCTGTCGGTCGGGATGGTCGCGGGGTACTTGCTGTGCGAGCACTTCAAGACCCCGCACGCCATCGACGTGTTCGAGCGCCGCTACGACGAGTGCAAGGACGTGCTGGCCCGGCACGAGCGCGCCGTGCGCGACCAGCTCGAAGGCCGCGCGACGCGGTGCGACGGCGATGAGCGCACCGGGCGCTACGTCGCGCTGCTCCTGGCGAAGGCGCACGCGCACCCCCAGGGGCCGCGCCAATGGCTGGACGACTACGGCAGCCTGTCGAAGGAAATGTGGCGCTACTTCGGGGCGATTCGCGGCGAGGTGAACCCGCGGATCACGGTGCTCAAGCCGATCTGGGACGGCGTCGTGAGGCGCAAGTTGCCCGGCGGGATGCACCACGGCCACATCGGGGCCATGATCGAGGCCGCGTTCGACGCGAACGCGATCGCCATGCGGTACTTCGAAGGCGTCTTGCAAGCCGTACACAAGGACGAGCACAACATCACGAGCATCGTGGACGACGAGCTCGAGCGCGCGATTCAGAAGGTGCTAACGGGGCACTTCCCGGCGTACCGGTTCTACGGCGAGGAGGCCGGCGACGCGGACACCAGCGCGCCTGCGGCCGGCGCGAAGCGGTTTCTGGTCGACCCGCTCGACGGCACCCGCAACTTCCTGGGCCGTCGCGCGGAGTTTTGTACGGCCATCGCCTGTCAGGAGTGGAACGGAGCAGCGTGGGAAACGACGGAGGGCGTGGTGGCACACCCGACCAGCGGGCGCATCTTCTGGGCCGAGCGCGGCGCGGGCGCGTTCGTGATCGAGCGCAACGACCTCGAACACCGCGCGACCGCTCACCCGCTGACGGTGGACGACGCGAACCCGCTACGCCACCAGCTCATCGACTTCTCCGCCCGCGGGCTGGGTGTGGAGTGCCAGACGGCCGTGTTCCGCGAACTGGTCTCGCGCAACGCGGCGCTGCGCAACAGCGGGTCGGTGGCGCTGATCCTGGCGCACATGGCCGGGGCCGGCGGCAGCGGCACGATCCTCACGGCGAAGGACCACGACGTGGAAGCGGGTCTGCTGATCGCGCGCGAGGCCGGCGCGAGCGTTACGCAACTGACGTTCACCACCGGTGGCGACACCCGCACCGCGACCGTGGTGGCCGCGGACCCGCGCATCCGCGACGCGCTCGTCGCGCTGTTACGCGCGGAGTTGGAGCGCCACGCGGGATCGGGTTGATTGGGTTGTATTCTGGAGCCGGCCTCACTGAGGCCGGAAGCTGAACAGCGCGTGTAGCTGTGGCCTCGCTGAGGCCGGCTACAGAGTTTCTACTTCTTCGGCGGAACCGGCGACACGGGCGGGGTCGGGACCGGGACCGGCGCGGTCGCGGCCTTGAGCTGATCGAGCGCTGCCTTTGTCGAAACCACCTCGGCGGTCGCGGCGTCGATCCCGGCCTTCGTGGGGGCGACGGCGGCGTTGGCGGCGTCGGCCGCGGCCTTCGCGGGAGCCACCGCGTCGGCGGCGGGTTTCGCCATCGGGGTGAGCGCCGCGACCGTCTTCTGGTTCGCCGCGACATTCGCCACCGCGTCGGTGAACGCCTTCGATTGCGCGGCGTACTTGGCGTTCGCGGCGGCGAGCACCGCGGCCGTATCGGTCATCGCCTTCTTCGCGACCACCAGTTCCGCGTTCAGCGCGGCCAGCGCGTCGGCCTTCGCCTTGCTCCGCGCCGCGAGTTCCGCGTTGGTCGGCGCTTTGGCAGCGGCCTCGGCCAGCATCTTCGCCGCGACCGTCTCGACCGGGATCAGCACGTCCAGCGCCGCGGCCTTGTTCGCGGCGGCGGTGGCGAGGGGTGCGGCCTTGTCCGCCTCGACCTTTGCCGCGTCCATCAGCGGTTTGGTGGCGTTCATAGCTGCGGTGTTGTCGGTCACGCCCTTGTTCGCGGCGGCGAGGTCGGCGACGATCTTGTTCGACTTCGCGACCGCAGCATTGTAAGCGTCGGTGGCTTGTTTCGCCTTCAGCACGGCGGCGTCGAACGCGGCCTGTGCCGGTGCGACCTTTGCTTGCGCCGCGGCAAACGCGGCCTCCGCGACCTTGAGCCGCTGGGCCGCAGGGAGCGGGTTGGCGTCGAGCGTGGCGACCAGCTTCGCGTCGGCCGCGACCCACGACCGCACCACACCGGACCAGTCGCCGGCGATGACGCGGGCGTTGTCGTGCGTGACGGCCACCTTCTGGCCCAGGTCGGGAAACGCCTCGAACGACTTCTGCGCAGCGCCCGCTTGATCCCAGAGCTTCGTGGTCTTGTCGCGGCCGGTGGTGGCGAGCTTCCCATCGTGCGTGAACTTGACGCTCGCGGTGCCGCCGCCGTGCGCGGTCCAGTTGCGGGTGTTGCCGCCGTTCTCCATCTCCCAGAGCTTCACGGTCGCGTCCTCGCTGCACGTCGCGAGTACGTTAGAGTCGTCGCGCCACGACACGTCGGTAATCATCCCGGTGTGCCCGCGCAGGCTGAAGTACTCGCGGCCGGTGTGGGCCTCCCACACGAACACGCCGCCGTTGCGGTCGCCCGTGGCGAGCAGCACCCCGTCCGGGCTGTACTCGACCGCACACACCCAGTCCGTGTGCTTCTTGATCTCGTGCAACACCTTGCCGTCGGTCGTCGAGTAGATGCGGACGAGCTTCGACGGGCTGCCGACTGCGATCTGCGTCTGGTCCGCGGAGATGTCCGCAGACAGAATTGCGTCAGACTCGATCCCGACTTCGAGCACCTTCGAGCCGTCTTCGACCTTGTACAGCACGGCCTTGCCGGACTGCCCGCCCTTCCCGCCCGCGACGAGGATGAACTTCGCGTTGCGCGAGAACTTGATGCTGTTGATCTGGCCGTGCTCGAACGGGATGAAGCCGACGAGCTGGTTGGTATCCGTGTTGTAGAGGATCACTTGCTTCTGCCCGCCGACAGCGACGAGCGGTGCCCACGGGCTGGTGGCGAGCGCGAGCACCGCGCCCGGCCGGCGCGCGACCACGACCGGGTCGAGCTTCAGCTTGCCGATCACGGGCATCGGCGGCGGGCCGGACGGACGGCCCTTCACGATGGACTTCAGCCCGATGTCGGTGCCCGGCATCGGCGGGGTGACCGTCTTGCTGCCGGCGTTCTGCCGCGCGCCCTGTTCGACCCACAGCTTGAGCGTGGCGAGCTGCGCGTCGGCGATCTTGTTGCCGCTGGGCGGCATCTTCGGTTCGTCGAGGTGCGCGGACAGCGAGTAGATGCGCGACTTCGCCGGGTTGCCGGGTACAACGACCGCGCCGGACGACCCGCCCACGTTCATGGTCGCGTAGGTGGCGAGGTTCAGCCCGCCCTTCTGCTTGTCGTTGCCGTGACAGTTGACGCACGACTGCTTCATGATGGGCATGATGTCGTCGTCGTAGGTCGGGTTCTTGGCGTCCGCAAGGAGCCGCGACCCGCCGCCCAGAAGCAGCGCGACGGAACAGAAGAAAGCCATTTGCCGCATATCAGGGAGCCTCAAGTAGATTGCGTTTCGCAGGCTGGGGAAGGTCGTCGTTTAGCGAGCGACCCAGAGCGCCGCGCGCTAAACAAGGGAGGCGGTAGTTATCAGTGGTTGAACATGAACTCGCGCGAGTTCATGATCGCCCAGAACACGTCCTCCAGCGCCTGCTTCTTGTCGGCGCTCTTGTCCACCAGCCCCAGCAGCACCTTCAGTTCGTCGGGCTTGGGCGCGCGGCTCAGGCACCGCACATACAGGTGCTCGACGATCTGCGCGTGGGTCTTCTTGTCCTGAAGCATCTTGCCGACGATGTTGCCCTGAGCGATCTTCGGCTCCACGGTGCCGCCGTTGAGCAGGTGCAGGCTCTGCGACAGCGTCGGTTCGAGGCGCACCTCGCACGAGCACACCGTTTCGCGGGTCGGGCGACCGAACGTGGTGAGGAAGTAGGTGCTCACGCCGCCGTCCGCGATCTGCACGGCCCGCGCGCCCAGCGGCAGCCCCTGGAACTTGTTCTTCGTGTCCGTAACCTGCGTGATGACGTCGAGCATCGTTTCGGCGCGGATGCGGCGGATCGGGCCGCGGGCGAAGTTCCGCGTGTCGCCCTCGTTGGTCTTCGTCGCCTGCGTGCTGCGCTGGTACGTCTGCGAGGTGCAGATGTCGCGGACCAGCTTCTTGAAGTCGTACTTGTAGCCGGTGAACTTCTTCCCCAGTTCGTCCAACAGTTCCTGGTTCGAGGCCGGGTTCGAGATGCGGATGTCGTCCACCTCGTTCACGATCCCCTGCCCGAAGAAGTGGTTCCACACGATGTTCGACAGGTTCTTGGCGAAGTACGGGTTGTCCGGGCTGGCGAGCCACTGCGACAGCACGACGCGGCGGTCCTTGCCGGTCACGTCGGCGTTCGCGGTGCCGCCGAGGAACTTGGACGGCATGGCCCGTTTGTGGATCGGGTGCGCGATCTCGCCACCGCCGCTGTTGAACACGATCAGCTCGCGGGCGTCGTCGGTGCCCTTGCGCCCGATCTGCGTGAAGAACGACGCAAAGCTGTAGTAGTCGTCCATCGTCCAGCGGTCGAACGGGTGGTTGTGGCACTGGGCGCACTGGATGCGCATGCCCATGAACACCTGGGCGACGTTCTCCGTCACCTTCAGCACGTCGGTTTCGAGCTGGTAGTAGTTGGTGGCCGGGTTCTTGAACGTGCCGCCGTTCGCCCCGAGCAGCTCCTTCACCCACTCGTCGGTGGGCACGTTCTTGGCGATCTTGTCTTGCAGCCAGCCGTAATAGAGCAGCATCGCCTTGTAGCTCACCTGATTCGACGAACGAATCTGGAGCAACTCGGCCCACTTCAACACCCACAGCTCCGCGAACTCCTTGCGGTCGAGCAGTTCGTCCACGAGGTGTTCGCGCTTGGTGGGCAGTGTGCTGACCATGAACCGGGCGTACTCGTCGGGCGTGGGCAGTTCGCCGATGATGTCGAGGTACACGCGGCGCACGAACGTGGCGTCGTCGCACACGCCGCTCGGCTCGATGCGGAGCTTCTTCAGTTTGTTGTTGACGAGCGTGTCGACGTAGTTCGTTTCGGGCGAGTTGGGCCAGGTGAACTGGAGCGCCTTCGGCAGCGTGATGAACGGTACGCCGATGGTGAAGGTGTGAAACCGGGCCATGACGAACGCCTCGCCGCGCTCGCCAGCGGTCACGCTGCCGTCTTCCGCCGCGATCTTCGCCGCGTTCTCGTTATTTGTGAGGAACAGCGCCAGCGATGTCACGTCGCGGTCGGTGCCGTCGCTGTACTTCGCGCGCACCACGATCCGCTGCTTCTCGCCCTTGCCGTCGAGCACGGCGCTGGGCGGGAACACTTCCATACTGACCGGCAGTGCAATATCGGACTTGTCCATCGGGGCGTCCGCTTCCAGCCAGCGGACGAGCGTCTGGTGGTACTCGTCCCCTTCCTTCATCCGCGCGCCGCCGGTGTGCGGCACCTTGCCGAGCGATTTCTCGACGAGCGTGCTTTCGTTCGGCAGCGCGAGGTTGACGCGCCGACCGTTCAACTCGCGCGTCAGGCGGAAGTGGTCGCCCTCGGGGTCGAAGCCGAACAGCGACAGGCGGAACCCGTCCTTGCCGCGCGCGGCCCCGTGGCAGCCGCCGACGTTGCACCCGGTGCGCATGAACACCGGCATCACGTCCTGCTTGAACGAGATCGCACGGTCCTCCTTCGCCTTCGTGACCTTCACGGGCACCTTCACGACCTGCCCGCCGAAGGTGACGCTCATTTCCGTCGTGCCGTCCGCGACCGGCACGACCGCGAGCTTGTCGAGCTTGGCGAACGCGGGGTTGGCGAACGCGACCTGCGCCTGCGCGGTCACGTCGCGGGTAATGCCGTCGGGCTGCGTGAGCTGCACGACGAACGACTGCCGGTCGCGGCTCGTTTCGAGGTTGATGTCCGGTGGATACACGGCGATCTTCTGGGCGCGAAGTTCGCCGCCGAGACCGGCGAGGACGCAGAGCGAAGTCAGGTAAGCGAAACGCATATCGGTGAGCCTCATGCGAATGTCTTGTTCGTCAGTCCCGCGACTCATCGTCGCGGCAACTCGTGTGGAGTCGTTTCCGCGTTACTTCCGCAGTGATCCGGGCGGCGAATCACCGCTGGG
>SXHE01000200.1 GCA_005773755.1 Planctomycetia bacterium | reverse complement strand
CTGCTGGAACATGGCCTCGGTACACCAGAAGCAGCCGGAACCGAAGGTGGCCAGTTCCGTTTCGCCCAGCGGCGCGGGTTCCGGGCCGATCTCGGTCGCGTCGAGCGTGGGGAGGTTGTCCGGCATCGTGAACTCCTGTCGGTCGAACAGGGCGAGGCCAACGAACGCGCCCAGCGAGAGCACCCCGGTCGCCGCCACCAGCATCGTTCGCACGGCACCGCCTCCGGGGGTGGGTGAGGACAGGGGCATTCTACGGCGAACCCCACCCGCAAGGGCGGGGGTGCGCGCGGTTAAGGGCGGAGGTGATGCGGTTGAAGCACCACCCCCGCCCTTGCGAGCGTGGTTCGCCGGACCGCCGCGGAGCGGCGGACTACAGTTAGAAGTTGCGGCGGTACTCGAGGCGGACCAAGTCCTTGTACCACACCTCGCCGGTCAGGGCGCGGCCGTAACCGATGTACAGGTCGGACTTGGTCAGGTACTGCGAGCCGCACGCCGGCGCACCGATGCCGATGCGCAGGCCGAACTTGGCGTTCACGATGGTGTCGCCGGCCGCGCGCACGTTGCGCAGTTGGTCCGGATCGAGCTGCTGGCCGCTGAGCACGCTCCAGCCGACCAGTTCCACCACCGGGGCCACATAGCCCCACTGCCCCTGCGCCACGATGTAGCTGGTGCCGAGACCGTAGCGGAGCATGTTGCCGGTGAAGTCGGTGCGCAGGCCGAGCGGCATCTGGAACCGGAACTCGCCGAACGCGGACCACTTCTGGCTCAGTTGTTCCTGCCACAACAGGCCCGGCTCGAACCACCAGTTGCCGTTGCCGAGGCCGGTCGAAATCTGGCCGGACGGGGCCTGGAACCGGGCGAACAGCGACACCACGCGGTTCTGGTTGTAGATCACCGCGTACTTCAGCCCGAAGGCCACGTCGCCCAGGCCCGAATCGTTGCGGTTCGCGGTCGGGTTGATGAACCGGAACGGCAGGTCGAAGAACGCGGACATGCGGTCCGTGACCAGCACCTCGCCGCTGGCGGTCAGTTCCTGGTAGTCGACGTTGCGCTCGACGAGCGGCACGCCGATGGCGTCGCGCTGCGGGCGGAAGCAGCCGCACTTGGCGTAGAAGAAGTTGCCGCGGTCCGGGCGGTTGTTGCCGTAGCCGGAGTCGAACCGGAGGCGCAGCATCGAGCGCGGGATCGCGTTCTCGATGTAGCCGCCGTCCAGCCCGACCTCCGACCCGATGCCGGCCCCGCCACCGCGGTTGCCGAAGTCGGGCAGGTTGGGCTGCTGCACCACCGGCTGGGTGGGCGTGCCCATCACCGGCTCACCCGTGACCGGGCACGGGGTACAGGGGTACTGCGACGGCATAGCCCGCGGGCCATGAAGCCGCTGGCCGAAGCCGGAAGCCGGCGTCACCGGCTCCTGGGCCGCGATACCAGGAACGTCGAGCAAGCCTGGCGCGGGGGCGACGGCATCTTGAGCCGACACCGAACTCGCCCCGGCAACGACCGCGGCCGAAACCGCTGCGGTGCGGAATAATTTGCGGAACAGAGACATCCGTGTCCTCCTCGGCGCGTCCGTGCGCCGGCGAAGTGGTCGCGGTGCGCGGGCCGCACCGTCTGATTATTCGTTCGGCCCGCCGCGATCCGAGAGTTGCTCGGAAGGCGCGCCACCGATGCCCGCGGAACCGGCTCACGCCGGGTTCTGCCGCCTGTAGCGAGCGAAGCGAGACGGACCTTTCGGGTTGTCCCGTTGTACCGGTTGCGCCGGGTTCGGTTGACCCAGGCGCGCGCCGGCCGTATCATCAACCCCATCTGCCGGATTGTGTCGTTTGTACCGGTTGTACCGCTACGCGGTGTCGAGAGCGCCAATGAGCACGGAACAAAAGCCCGCCACCAGTCCCGCGCCGGCCCCGGCCGCCGCACCGACTCACAACGAGGCGAAGCAGGAGCCGACCGCCCTGGCCGTCGGCCTCCAAACAGGGTGGGCGAAGTTCAAGCGCGGCGAGCTGATGGGCTACAAGTGGATGGCGATCATCCTGTTGCTGGTGGCCGGGATCGGCACGACGTGGTGGATCCTGGCCCAACGGAGCAAGGACCAGTCCGCGAAGTGGACCGAGTGGGACGGGCTGGCCTCCCCCACGGCGCTGAAGAAGTTCGCCGACGAGAACCCCAAGACGTATCAGGCCCGGCTCGCGCGGCTCGAGATCGCGCGCATCAACCTGGGCCAGCAGGGGATCGACCGGATGTACGGGCCGACGCCGTCGACCGTCGCCGACGACGGGCAGATCAAGCGCATCCGCGAGATGCGGGCGGAAGCCGTCGAGAACGTCGAGAAGGCCCGCGAGGAGTTCACCAAACTCGTGGACGACTTCAAGAGCGACCCGGTGATCCGCGTGCAGTGCCTGATGGGGGTCGCGCAAGCCGAGGCCGCGCTCGTCGGCATCCCCAAGGCGGGCCAGCTCCTCGAGCGCCGCGGCAGCCCCGCGAAGGCCATCGAGTGGCTCGACAAGGTGACCGAAGCGGCCCCGGAAACGCACTGGGGCAAGGACGCGAAGAAGCTCGCCGACGCGCTCCGCAACCAGAACACGCAGGAGCAAATCGCCACCCTTCAGACGTCCCTGTTCGACCTGTCGCCGACCCTACAGAAGTGGGACCCGCGGGTTCCGAAGGACCGCGACCACGGCTGGCCGGGCCAGTAGGCACCAGGCGAACGGCGCGGCGTCCGCCCGCCGAGTACCAATTACGCAAAGGCT
>SXHE01000199.1 GCA_005773755.1 Planctomycetia bacterium | reverse complement strand
GGGCGGCTTCACCGGCAGTCGCGGCCCGGCGGCGACGACCGGCGGGGCGACGGGAATCGGCGGCAGCGGACCGGGCGACGGGGGCGCGGGGAGCCGCACCGCGGGCGGCTTCGGCTTCGGAGCGGGCGGAACGAACGGTGGGAGCCGGTCCGGGCGCGTCGGGTCGTCCTGCTTCGCGCCACTGATGCGAGTGATCGGGGCAGTTGGCACGCCGGGGATCGCGGTCTGCACCAGCTCCACCGGCGCGGGCTTCGCCCCGGACGCGGCCTCGGCCCAGTCGCGGCGGACCGACGGCGTGGGCACCGCTTCTTGAAGGGCGCGCAACTGCGCCGCGTCCAGCGGCTCGGCCGCCACCGGCCGCATCCCCAGCGGTGGGGCAACCGGCCCGATCGGAGTACCGGGTTGAGCGAAGGCGAGAGCGCCAACGGTTCCGAGGCCGGCGGCAGCCGCGGCGGTACGCAGGAACCACCTCATATGTGCGTTCCCTGGCATGGGCGATGGTGGGAGCGAACGCCCGACGTGGGCGCTCGGCTCTGGATGTAGGAGTCGGCCGAACGAACCGCGCACGGCGATTGTCCGGTGTCGATTCGGTTGGGGGAGTTGAGCCGCGCGGCCGCGCGGTCGGAGTTGTCGCTACAGCCGGCGCAGTCGAGCCGCGCCGCGCGAAGATGTAGCGGTTGTAGGGATCGCAGTTTGTTGCGGTCCGGACCCTCCGTGCCCGGGTTCCGCACCCGGCCCCGGAGTGACCGGACCACAACAAACCTAGCGCCCCGCGGTCGGGGTCCCGTCGTTCGTGACAACGAGGATGTCGCCGTTGCGGAGGAAGCAGTAGTGTCGGGCGACGATCCGCGTGGGCACGCGCACCTGGGGTTCGATCTGGTCCCACAGCGCGGCCGGCACGAACAGGTATCCGGGCGTCGGCACCGCGAGGAACATCGCGACTTGTTCGGGGGCCTTCAGCGGCACGACCTCGCGCTTCGCGTAGAACACGAGGCTCGGCTGGAACCAGTGCAGTTGGGCCAGGCGCAGGTCGCGCGTGGGGTCGTCCACGCCGCTCGCTCGCACAAGCTCCTTGGGTGCCTTTCGCGCGTCCACGGCGAGCGGCGGGAACGCGGCCATCAGCGCGGTAAACGCGACCGAACTCACGGCCATCACGCGAACGAACCGGGCGCGGTCGTTCGCGCGCGCGGCCCGCGCCATCACGACCGCCGCGACCAACGGGATCAGGCCGATCACCGCCCACCGCTCGAGACCGGGGAACACCCGCGCGCCGGCCGGCAGGATGCGCGCGACTCCGCTCACGGCCACCAGCCCACCGACCACCGCGACGGCGAGGAGCACCAGCCCGCCCAGTGCCGCCGGCATCATCCATTTCGGTAGCGTCAGCTCGCCGGTGCGCCAGCGCACGAGGAACCGGGCCGTGAGGATCGCGAGCACCGGGTACACCGGCAGCATGTAGTTGGGAAGCTTTGTCGCCGCCGCCGAGAAGAACACCAGGTACGCGCCGAACCAGCAGATCAGGAACCGGAAGGCGCGCACGCCGGGAGTGAGGAGTGAGGAGTGAGGAGTGGGGAGAGAAGGCGCGGGCAATGCGGCCCTGTACTCCTCACTCCCCCTCTCCTCACTCCTCACTGCCTTTGTCCCCTTCACCCCGTACCACAGAGCGGCAAGAAGGAACACGCTCCACGGGGCGAACAGCGCGAACAGCGCGACCGCGTGATACACGACGGGGCCGCGGTGGTTCTCCATCGGGGTGTTAAAGCGGTTGATGTTCTCGTTGCCGAAGAACGCTCTGGCCCACGCGCCGCGGGTCTCCGCCGTCACCAACCCGTACCACGGCCCGGCGACCAACAGGAACACAAGCGCGGCCCACAGGATCTTGCGGTCGAGTAGCCGACCGAGTTCGCGGTTCCAGGCGAAGTACAGCAGGAACACCAGCCCCGGTAGCGCGACGCCGACCGGCCCTTTGGTCAGCACCGCCAACCCGCACGCGGCGGCCGTCGGCACCCACCACCGGCGCGAGCCGCCCTCGTGCCGGGTCCAGAACAGGTAGTACGTCAGCACTGTGAACAACAGCAGCACCGCGTCCGGCGTGGCGGCGTGCGCGAGCGTGCACACCTCGAGCGCGGACGCGAATGCGACGCCCGCGAGCAGCCCGGTGGCGCGGCCGAACATGCGCCGGGCCAGCTCGTAGGTGAGCAGCACCGCGAGCCACACGGCCAGCACCGACGGCAACCGGGCGGACCACTCGCTCACCCCGAACACCGAGTAGCTGACCCGCTGGAGCCAGTACAACATGACCGGCTTCGCGGTGCGGAGCTGGTAGTTGAACGTGGGGACCACCCAGGTGTTGTTGTCGCGCATCTCGCGCGCGGCTTCGGCGTTCACGCCCTCGTCCACGTCCCACAGGCTCGTGGCACCGAGGTTCGGCAGCGTGAGCAGGGCCGATACCGCCAACAGAATTGCGTAGTCACGAAGGCGCTCGCGGCGCATGAGGCGTCTCCCGTCCGTGGGGCGCGGGATGGTAGCCGAACGGTGCGAGCGGAGGGAATGCCAACTGGTGGCGCGATGCCGCAAGGGACTGTCAGGCGCTGCGCTTGTCGAATTGGGATGGGGCGGGGCTGTCGAAGCGGTGGGCCAGGCGCTGGCTGTTGATGTCGAGGGCTTCGAGGATCTCGTAGACCGGGCCGAGGGGGATGTTGTTGGCGAGCGCCCAGTCGATCACACCGAGGTTTTCGGCACCGTCTTTGAGTCGGTTCAGAATGTCGTTGAGGAGCTGTTGTTGACTCTGAAACTCGCGAAGGAGCAGACCGAAGTCGCGGCCGGCGAGTTCGATCCAGAAGCACTTCCCTTGAAGGTGCTCGACCCACCGCGCCCGCAGGTAGCCGGTCCAGTGATCCTTCACCCACTTGCGCACGCACCCCTCACCCAGGTCGTACCCGGCCTTCTCGCTCTCGATCCAGCGGTACTTGTTCTCTTCCTCGATGCACTCGCGGTGGACGCTTTTCATCACCATTTGCGCACTCGAGAGAGGGGGACAGGCATTCATGGGCAAGACACCTTCGCGGCTCACCGGTCGGGACTCTAATTCGCAATACCGGGGCGAATCAAGCGGGCGTTATCGTGCCAGATAACCCCCGTCCACAAAGAGCGTTTGACCGGTGACGTAGCTCCCGGCCTCGCTACACAGCATCAACACCGGCCCAACCAGTTCGCTCGGTTGCGCCCAGCGGCCCAGCGCGGTGCGGTCCGCGAACGCTTGTTTCTCAGGGTCCGAAAGCACCGACATGGGCATGTCGGTCATGAACGGCCCCGGCGCGATGCAGTTCACGGTCACGCCGAAGGGCCCCAAGTCGAGCGCGCTGGCACGGGCCATTCCGATCAGCGCCGCCTTCGTCGCGGAGTAGACGTTCCGTTTCTCCTTCGACACCTGCCCCATGATCGACGAAATGTGAACCACCCGGCCCCAACGGCGCTCCTTCATCTGGGGCACCAGCTCGCGGGTCAGCCCCATCACCGAGCTGAGGTTCACCTCCAACACGCGGTCCCAGGTGTCGTCGGTAATGGCGTCGACCGCTTGTGGAGCGTTCATCCCAGCGTTGTTCACGAGGATGTCGATCTTCCCCATCTTCTCCAACGCGAACCGAGCGAGCTTTTTGACGTCGTCCCGAACGGAAACGTCGGTCACGCAATAGGCACCCTGCCGGCCCGTGCCGGCGAGGATGTAGTCGAGGGCGGATTTCAGTTCGTCTTCGTGCCGGCTGGCGATGACAACATCGGCCCCGGCCTCCGCGAACCCGCGGGCCATCGCCCTGCCGAGGCCCTTGTTCCCGCCCGTCACGAGCGCCACGCGCCCGGTCAGGTCGAAGAGATTGGCGGGCATCGGTACTCCCCCGCAGTGTGTAGATCGCGTGCAGGTAATTTAGCAGAGTGCCCGAAATGTCCGCAAGTGAAAAATGTCACAAAGTTCGTCGGCTCACTGCACGCTCACCGTAACCTGTGCTTGCTTGCGGAGTTTCGCGACGAGTTCGGTGCGGAAGTCGTCGGCGTAGGTGTCGAGAACGTCGGTCGCGGACTTGTTGTAGGTGGTGGGGGTGCCGGGTTTTCGGTCGATCACCTGGAGAATGTGAGACCCGAAGTCGGTTTCGATCACCGCGCTGAGGTCGTTCGGCTTCAGGGCGAACGCGGCCTTCGCGAAGCTCTCGTCCATCAGACCGCCCTTGCGGAGAATGTAACCGAGGTCGCCGCCGGTGGGGGCGCTGGGGCACTGCGAGTGTTTCTTGGCGGCGGTCGCGAAGTCGAGCTTCCCGGCCGCGATCCGCACCCGCAGCGCGGTCAGCTTCTCCTTCGATGCCGCGCGCTCGGCCGGGGGCGCGTTCTTGCCCGCGCGGAAGACGATGTGCCGCACTTTCACTTCCACGCGGTCGAAGTGGTCGCGATTCGCCACGAAGTACGCCTTCAGTTGCTCTTCGGTCGCCACGCTCTTGACGTAGCCCGTGAGCTGCATTGCGGTCGTCCACGCCTCGCGGACCAGCGCCTCCGTCTGGCCGGTTTCCTTGTACCACACGGCGAGCGTCTTGCCGTCCTTCTGAAGCTTCTCGCCGTAGGCTTTGAGCTGGGCGTCGATCTCGGTCGGATCGACCTTCGGGCCGTGTTTGCGGAGGAACTGCCGCAATAGCACGTCGTCCACCATATCGGCCAACACTTCGAGCCGCATCTGCCGGCGCTGGACCGCGTTGAGTGGCGTGAGCGGGAGCGTGTGTTTCAGCACGGCGTCCACGTCCGCGAGGGCGATGGTCTCGCCGTTAACCGTAGCCGCGGCTCCGGCGTCCGACTTGGGTGGCTGTGCGAGTGCGAACGTGGAAACGGCGAGCGCGGCGAGCGCGACCGGATAGCGCATGGGAAGGCCCTCACCAACTTGGAGCGGCCGTGAAGCCCGGCTTTGCGGGCGACAGGTCGCGAGACGAGCGGGGCAGGTGTATAGCCCGCGCGCGGCCGGCCCGCAAGCAATTTCCCCACGGCTACTTCGTACCCGCGACCTCACGCATGGTGAGCGGCACGTCGGGCGTGCCGGGGGTCGGGCGATAGGTGGCGAAAGAGGTTTCGGTTTCCCACAGCGTCACTTCCGTGACCGGCAACCCGTCGGTCGCGGCGCGCTCGAAGATCAGCCGGGCGAGGTTCTCCGCTGTGGGGTTCGCGCTCAGCGTCACGAACGGTTCGCCCTGGCGCAGCAGTTCGGGGATGATCGGGTCGTCCGCGTGCAGCAGCAGTCGGTGGTCGAGGGCGTCGTCGATCCACTTCCCCAGCACGCGCTTGATCGCGGAGAAGTCGACGACCATGCCGAGCGCGTCGAGCGCCGCGGCTTCGAGCGTGACGACGGCCTTACCGTTGTGCCCGTGCAGGTGCCGGCACTT
>SXHE01000198.1 GCA_005773755.1 Planctomycetia bacterium | reverse complement strand
GCCCGGTTCCTTCTCCAGGCACTTCATCGTCACCGCGGCCAGGTCGCGGGGAACGGTCGGGCACAAGGCCCGCACGTCCGGCGGCTGCTCGTTCACCACCTTCAGCAGCACGGTCATCGGCTCGCCGGTGAACGGGGACCGCCCGGCGAGGCACTCGAACAGGATCGCGCCCAGCGCGTACACGTCGACCGCGGGCGTCAGGTTCCGCGCCCCCGCGGCCTGCTCCGGGGCCATGTACTGCGGGGTGCCCAGCACCTGCCCGCTTTGCGTCAGGTCCGCGCCCGTGTCCTGCGTAAACTTCGCCAGACCGAAGTCCAACACCTTCGGAAGTGCGGATTCAGAAGACGGGATCGGCACGGTTGCATTCGTCTTCGATTCCGCAATCGGCGCTCCGCGCTCCGCACTTCCGAAGAGGATGTTGCCCGGCTTCAGGTCGCGGTGGATCACGCCCTGCATGTGGGCCGCGTGGACCGCGCGGGCCAGCCCCTCGACCAGTTCAGCGGCGGCGCGCGGCGCGGGCCAGCGGGCCGCCGCGGGCGCGCCCAGGTTGTCGCGCAACTTGCGGCCGAGCGAGCCGCCCTCGAGCAGCTCCATCGCCAGGTACGGCACCGGGACCCCGTGCGGCCCCGGGAACGTGTCCACGCCGAACACCTGCACCACCTGTGGGTGGGAGACGCGCGCGAGCACCTCGGCTTCGAACAGGAACCGCTGCACGACGAGCGGGTCGGCCGCGGTGCCCGCGAGGATCAGCTTCAGCGCGACCAGCCGGTTCAGCCGCCGGTGCCGCGCCTTGTACACGACGCCCATGCCGCCGCGCCCGATCTCGGCCAGCACGTCGAACCCCGGAACGCGCGGCACACCGGTGAACGCGGACGGCAGCAGCGGCCTCCCGCCGACGACGAGCGTGTCCGGCTGCGCGGCCACGCTGTCGCCGGAGCGCGCGTCGGGGATGCCGTGCGACGAGCGCTCCTTGTACCGCGCGACGACACCGCTGGTCTGGTCCGTGAGTTTGTCGAGACGGGCCTGACAGTGCGGGCACCCGTCGACGTGGCCGGAGACGTGCCCCAACCGCTCACCGGTCAGCGACTCGTTGAGGAACCCGGCCAGCTCGGTATCGTCGGGACATTCGGGCATCGGGTATTTCGGAGTGCGGAGTGCGGAGTCCTGATTGCAACTCCACCTGTTGTGGCTGCTTCGGCGTGTTCGAATTGGAGGTACGAATAGCGCGTGCGGCATTCTTCTTCTAATCCGCACTCCGCACTCCGAAATCCGCAATCATTCGACCGCGGGCCCTTCGATCGCGCGAATTTCTTCCTGCACGAGCTTCTGAACGCGGTGCTTGGCGAGGTACACCTGCGATACGCGCACGCCGAGCGTGTCCGCGACCGTTTGCGGGGCCACACCGTCGAGCGCGGACAGCTTGAACGCCTGCCACGTCGTGTCCGCGATCCGGGCCCGCGCGCGGATCAGCGCCATTTCGAGCAGCTCTTTGTCGAACGTGGCCTCGACGCGGGCGGCCAGGTCTTCGCGGGCCGCGATCGAGTTGAGCTGGTCGACGACGCTCGTGTCGCCGCTGCCGCGCGTCCGGTACCCGGCTTCGGTCACGAAGTCGTGCCAGGCGTGGTGCGTCAGCGTCTTGAGCCAGCCGCGGAAGCTGCGCGCCGGGTCGTACTTGAACTGCGGCAGCTTCGCGGTCAGCCGCAGGAGCACGTTCTGCGTCACGTCTTGCGTGTCGGCGTCTTGCAGGCCCCAGTGCAGCAGCCAGCCGCGAATGGCCGGGCCGTAGAAGCGGACGAACTCGGCCCACGAGAGCTGATCGGCCGGGTTCTGGTTGAGCCGGTGCAGGAGCGTCACGCGCGTGGTGTCGGCCGAATCAGCGCCCATCCGAAGTTCCTCGCGGGTAGAAGTTTCCCGCTGACAAGTGGCGGCCCCCGTCGCGTTAGTTTACCTTACCAAACCACAGGCAGAAAGGGCCGAAAGATTCGCCGCCCACGGCCCGTATCAGTCATACCCCACACTGTTGCTCTGGAGCCACCATGCCCGTTTCCCCGCGCGCGCTGATCGAGAAACTCAACAACACCTGCAAAACCTCGCTGGTCGAAGACGCGATCCGCGCGTGCATGGCCCGCACGCACTTCCACGTCGAACTCGAGCACTGGCTCGTCGCGCTCCTCGGTAACCCGAACTGCGACCTCGCCTTCGTGCTCCGGCAGTACGCCATCGACGCCAACAAGGTGAAGCGCGAACTGGAGTCGCGCGGGCTGGACAAGTTCAAGACGGGCAACACCCGCGCGCCGGGCCTGAGCACGGACATCCTGGACGCGATCCGCGAAGCCTGGGTGTTCGCGTCGCTCGAACTCGGTGCGCCCGCGGTGCGGTCGGCCCACCTGCTGTACGCGATGCTCAACGACCGCAACCTGAGCGGCCGGCTCAAGGACACGTCGCCGGAACTGGCCCGCGTCAGCACCGAGAAGCTCGCGGCCGACATCGGCGCGCTGTTGCCCAACACTCAGAGCGAAGAGAACGCCCAGGAAGCTTCGGCCGCCGCGATTGCTTCTGCCGCGGGCGGCGGTGCGAGCGGCCCCGCGCCGAAGATCGGCGGGAAGACGCCGGCGCTCGACCAGTTCACGGTGAACCTCACGGCGAAGGCCAAAGCCGGTATGGACCCGGTCATCGGCCGCGACGCCGAGATCCGCCTGGTCATCGACATCCTCACCCGCCGCCGGCAGAACAACCCGATCCTGACGG
>SXHE01000197.1 GCA_005773755.1 Planctomycetia bacterium | reverse complement strand
GTGCCCAGCGCAGCGAGGTCGGCAGTGGTGAACGTGAGGGTGGTGCGGCGGGGCATCGGAGAAGCCTCAGAGGTCCGCTCATTCCACCACACCGGCTCACCAAAATATAGACCTCATTCCTGACCGCGAAGAGTATAACCGGCCCGTGGGTGTACGCGCCGGGCGCGTAGGCGACCCTTCGGAAGGCCCAGGCCGGCGCCGCGGCCAAGCCAGAGTTCAAGGGGAACGTCACCTTCGTCGAGACGCACGATTTCGTGCGCCCGGCGAAGGAGTCGCCCAACACCGGTCACGGGCACCACGAGTTCGGCAACGCGGAGACGTACTTCCTGGTCGGCGACGCCCTCGGCAAGGGCATGGTCAAGCTCCTGACCCCGCGACCGAAGGACAAGCCCGAACCGGCGAAACCGACGTCGCACACGACCAAGAAGCTCGAAGGCTGGACAGTTCGCGTCGACGACCGGCTGCTGAAAGCCCCGGACGCGGAACTCGGGACGAAGGCGCTGCGCGTGATCGAAGCCAAGTTGGGCGACATCAAGGCGGTCGTGCCGGCAGACAAGCTGAAGAAGCTGCAAACAATGGTCATCGTCCTCGACCGACGCACGGCAACATCGGGTCGATGCAGTACCACCCGGACGCCGGGTGGCTCAAGGCGAACGGCTACTCGACCGACCTCGCCAAATGCGTGCACCTTCCCCGCGCCGCGGAACTGAACACCCGGGAGCTCGCCAACGAGCAGCCATGGGTGATCCTCCACGAGCTGGCGCACGCGTACCACGATCAGGTGCTCGGGTTCGACGAACCGCGAATCAAGAAGGCGTATGCGAAGTATCAGAAGAGCGGTCGCGGCGACAAGGTGCTCCACCGCGACGGCACGCGGGTGAAGCACTACGCGCTGACCGACCCGATGGAGTTTCTTCGCCGAAATGACCGAGGCGTACTTCGGCGCGAACGACTTCTTCCCGTTCAACCGGGCCGAACTCAAGGAAAGCGAACCGGAGATCTACGAACTCCTAGCGCATGTCTGGGAGGTGCCGCCGAAAAAAGAGAATCCGTGAGAATCCCGCCGGATGCGAGTTGGCGTTTGTCGGCTTTCGTCTCGCGGTGGTTGGCTCGAACGGTGGCACGTGCAGAGGGTCGGCTCTAGCGGGCGGGCGAGACGGAAGCTCGGGCCTGGCGCGAAACAATGCGCCCACGGTCGCCCAAGGCTTGAGTCGCTACTTCAGGCCGTTCCCGGTCCACCATCATGCGCAGCTTCCCGCAGCGATTCTATTCTGGCTTGAGTGCCGCCTGAATGAGTTCCGTAACGGCGCGGTGATGAGGTGCCTCGACGGTAAGTACCGAACCTACGCCGTCGATCTGTCGGCCTCGCCAACCTACTGAGGCAGTATCCGACGGCTGCGCTTCGACCCTTTAGCGAGCGGGGCTCCTGGCGAGTTTGTCGACATCGAGTTCATTTCCGCCAAGAAGGAATGACCCTGTCGTTCGGCAGTTGGGACCGACACGGTGCGTACTTCGAGCGTTTGCCACTCCAACTGGCCAAGCTCGACCAGGGTATCACCGCTCTTGTCCAGGCCCTTCATGCTCGTGGGCTGGACAGGGCGTCAGCGTGATCGCGTGGGGCGAGTTCGGTCGCACGCCGCGCATCAATCCGGGTGGTGGCCGCGATCACTGGCCGCCGGTGAGTTGCGCCCTGCTGGCGGAGGTATGAAGATGGGGCGGGTGATCGGCTCAACCAACCGCCTCGGAGAAGTACCGCAAGACCGCCCGATGCATTACCAGGATGTGTTCACCACGCTGTGCCACCAACTCGGCAGCCTCGGAACGGCTGTGGCCTTCGATGTGGCACAGCAGAAACGCGGCCCGGTACACCTCCGGCAGCCGCGCCAGTTCGTCGTTGAGGATCGCTTGCAGTTCGCGCAGCGAGGCCGTGGCCTCCGGTGACGGGGTGCCGGTCGGCGTTGCCCTCGCACGTTCCCGTGCGATCCGCCGTCCGGTCGCCTTCCGTGCGTTGGCGGCCGTTCGTCGGGCGACCCCGTGGAGCCACCCCGCCAGCGAATCCGCATTCGGGACCGAACGGCATGACTTGGCACGCTCGCTCAACACGACGGGTCCGATCCTTGTCGTCTGCGACGTTCCCAGACGTGGAGGAGGAAGAAGACGCTTGTCGGCACGGCGATGCTGAGAAATGCGGTCACGACCTGTCGTTCATCGTGGCCCTGGACAACGTCACCGGCAAGGTGTGGAAGACCACCGGAACGAGAAGAGTAACTGGGCGACGCCGGTAATATGGAACATTGGCAAGCGGACCGAGATCGTAACGTGCGGCAAGGGGAAGGTGCGGTCGTACGACCTCGACGGGAAATGTTGTGGGAGTTCGGCGGCATGTCGTCGATCTGCGTGCCGTCGCCGGTGGTCGCGGGCGACCTTCTGATCATCAGCTCCGGGTACGAGTTCGGGCGTCCCCGGCCGGTGTTCGCGGTGAAGCCGGGCGCGGCGGGCGACATCTCGCTGAAGAAGGGCGAGACGAGCAACGAGTTTATCGTGTGGTCGAACGACACGGCGGGCGCCTACCACCCGACCCCGCTCGTGCTCGGCGAGCACCTGTACGTCCTGTACTCGACCGGGTTCCTCGCGTGCTATGAGGCGAAGACCGGCAAGCTCGTGTACGAGAAGCAGCGGCTCGGCGGCAGCTTCACCGCCTCCCCGTGGAGCTACGACGGCAAGATCTTCTGCCTGAGCGAGGAAGGCACAACCTACGTCGTGAAGGCCGGGGCGGAGTTCGAGTTGCTCGGCAAGAACGTGCTGGGCGAGGTGGCGCTGGCGACCCCGGCGGTCGCGGACGGGCGGTTGTTCCTCCGCACCCGCGAGGGGCTTTACGGCATCCGGTCGACGAAGTAAACTGCTGCAATCTGCCTACCGTCACATCGAGCCACGACATGAAATCGCGTCTTCCGCGCCGCACCTTCCTCCGCGCCGGCGGGGTGGCCCTCGCCCTGCCGGTGCTGGAGGCGATGACACCCCGCGGTCACGCCGGTCAGCCGCGCAAACCGGTCAAGCGGTTCGTCTGCCTGACGAACAACTACGGCATCTACCCGCCGGCGTTCTTCCCGGACCCGAAGCAGGTCGGGGCGAAGTACGACCTGCCCGAGACGCTAGCCCCGCTGGAGAAGCACAAGGCGGACGTCACCGTCTTCTCGAACCTCGACCACGGGAACACCGGTGGGCACCAGGGGGTGCCGGTGCTGCTCAGCGGGGTGAAGCCGATCAACGCGTCGGGCTTCCCCGAGGGGAACCTGTCGGTCGATCAGAAGATCGCCGAGTGGGTCGGGGCGGAGGTGCGGTTCCCGTCGCTCGTACTGCACGTCAACGAGGCGAACCTGATCAGCTTCACCCGCACCGGCGTGCAGGTGCCGTCGATCGACTTGAAGCAACTGTATAAGGCGCTTTTCATCGACGAGGAGGCCGCCAAGAAGGCCACCGCCAAACAGCAACTGCAACGCCACCGCAGCATCCTCGACGTGGTGAAGGACGAGGCCGACGACTTCCACAAGGGGCTGGGCCAGCAGGACCGGCGGAAGTTCGACGAGTACCTCGACTCGGTGCGGACGCTGGAAAAGAAGGTGGAACTGCAACAGCCGTGGGTGGACCGGCCAAAGCCGAAGGCTCCGCGCGCCGAACCGCTAGCGGGTAAGGGCACTGCCGCCGATCTGAAGGCGATGGTGGAACTGATCTCGCTCGCCATCCAGACCGACTCCACGCGGGCTGTCACGCTGGCGTCCGGGTTCGCCAACGGCGACTTCGGCCTGAGCGGCAGCTACCACGGGTTCTCGCACCACGGCCAGCGGGAGAAGGAGGTGGCGGCGCTCAAGCTCATCGAGAAGAACCAGATCGCGCAGATGGCGTACCTCATCGAACTGCTGAAGAAGCAGGACGACCCGATCAGCGGCGGTACGCTGTTCGACCACACCGCGATCCTGTTCGGCTGTGGCATGGCAACCGGCGAACACTCCAACAAGAACCTCCCGCTTGTGTTGGCCGGCGGCGGGTTCAAGCACGGCGAGCACAAGGTCTCCCCGGCCGAGGGCGCGAAGCGTGTCCCCGCCGCCAACCTTCTGCTCTCGATCCTCCGCAACCACGGCCTTGAGATCGACCGCTTCGGCACCAGCACCGGCACCCTGACGGGGCTGGAGGTGGTCAAGTGAAAACCCACCTGCTCGCGCTCGCGGCGGTTGTGTTCGGCAGCACGGCGGCTCTGGCCGAGTCGCCGCTGGAGAAACACCGCCCGTTCCTCAAGCGGCACTGTCAGGAGTGCCACGGGCCGACCAAGCAGGCCAACAACCTGCGGTTCGACACGCTCGGCGTGGACCTGTCGAAGAAGGAAACGCTCGAAGGCTGGCAGGGCGTCCTCGACCAACTCAACGCCGGCACCATGCCGCCGAAGGGCAAGCCGAGGCCCGACGCGAAGGAGACCGCGGCCGCCATCCGCACGCTCACCGCCGAGTTGAAGGCCGCCTACGCCAAGCTCGACTCGACCGGCGGGAAGACGGTGGTGCGGCGGCTCAACCGCTACGAACTGCGCAACAGCCTCCGCGACCTGCTCCACCTCGACGGGGCCGCCGACTTCCGCCCGGACGTGATGGTGAAGCTCGAAGACCGCAACGGCGACGGCGTCGCCCGCTGGACGAGCAACGACCCCACCCGCGAGTTCCCCGCCGACGACCTCGACGACGGGTTCGACACCGTCGGCAGCCGGCTGGTCATGTCCGACTTCCTGTTGAAGAAGGTCATCAGCGCCGCCGAGTACAGCCTCGACCTCGCCACCGCCTCCGGCAAGAAGCCGAACCTCGACAGGCAGACGTTCGCCGCCCCGATCCGCACCGAGAGCGGGCACGGCGACTTGCATTACTTCTCGCACCTGTCCGACAAGTCGTTTGACGGCATCTACCAGCGGTACCGCGAACCGGGTGCGGCCACCGGCGGCCTCGGCCGCGTGGTGCCGACGAGGATCGCGCAGACCGGCGTGGCGGTTCGCGGGCGGTACCGCATCACCGTCGAAGCGTCGGCCCACAACCAGAAGCACCCGTGGGGCGACCTGATTAAGAGCCGGCCGAACGAGCCAATGCTGCTGGGTCTGCACATGATCGACTCGCAACAGGGGGCGACCAGCGACGACAACCCGAAGTCGGTCAAACTGACCGAGTGGGAAGTGCCCGCCGACGGCACGAAGCGGACTTACACGTTCGACGCCCTGCTCGACGCGAAGTGGCTGCCGTGGCTGGGGTGGGAGAACGCCCCCTACGACCGCGGGCTGACGCCTTCGAAGCTGGTGCAGAAGTACCTGCCGGACTCGTACCGCCCGCTGCCGAAGGACGCGAAGGAGAAGGACCGCCAACAGTACGAACCGGAGATGGCGAAGGCCCTTTTCGCCGCCGGGGACAAGGGGCCGCACGTCCGCGTCTACAGCCTGAGCATCGAGCCGCTCGACAAGGCGTGGCCACCGAAAAGCCACTCCGCCCTGTACGGCGAGAAAGGAACCGAGCCGGTCGAAGACCTGATCCTCGCCTTCGCCCGCCGGGCGTTCCGCCGCGACGTGAAGCCCGACGACGTGGCCCGGTACGTCAAGCTCGTGAAGGCGCAAATGGAACAAGGGCGCACCCGGGCGGAAGCCCTCCGCACCGGGTACACCGCGATCATCGCCTCGCCGCGGTTCTACTACCTGAAGGAGGCCGACGGCCCGCTCGACGGGTACGCCCTCGCCTCGCGGCTGAGCTACTTCCTCTGGTCGTCGCTGCCGGACGACGAGTTGCTCACACTCGCGAAGGCCGACAAATTGAAAGACCCGGCGGTGATCCGCAAGCAAGTGGACCGGATGCTCGACGACCCGAAGTCGGCGGCGTTCGTGCGGCGGTTCACCTCCCGCTGGCTGCGGCTGTACAAGCTCGGCACCATGCCCCCGCCCGGCGGGTTCTACTACCACCGGCAGATGGAAGGCGAGATGCTCAAGCAGACGGACGCCTTCTTCGCCCACCTGCTCCGCGAAAACCGACCGGTCCGCGAGGTCATCGACTCGGAGTACACCTTCCTGAACGAGCGGACGGCTCAGTGGGTCTACCACCGCGACGACGTGTGGGGCGACGGGTTCCGCAAGGTGCCGGCGAAGGCCCCGCACGGCGGCGGGATGCTCACCATGCCCGCGGTCATGACCGCCACCGCCAACGGCGTGGACACCTCGCCGGTCGTGCGCGGCGTCTGGGTGCTCGAAGTGATCCTCGGCACGCCGCCGGCGCCTCCGCCGCCGGACGTGGAGCCGCTCTCGCCGGACCTGCGGCGGAAGAAGACGATCCGCGACCAACTGGCCGCGCACCGCCAGCAGGCTGCGTGCGCCGCCTGCCACCAGAAGATCGACCCTTACGGCTTCCCGTTCGAGAACTTCGACGAGTTGGGGTTGTGGCGGACGCAGTACCGCGAGGGCGGCCAGCGGCCAAAAATCGACCCCTCCGCCGAGTTGCCCGACGGCACCGCCGTGAAGGACATCGCCGGGCTGAAGGCGGCGTTGCTCAAGAAAGAGCCACAGGTGATTCGCCACCTGACCGAGAAACTGCTCGTCTACGGCACCGGTAGGCGGATGGAACCGGCCGACCGCGGCGCGGTGGACCGCGTCGTCGCGGACCTCGACACGAGCGGGAACAAGATGCGCGACCTCGTGAAGTTGGTCGCCACGAGCAGGACCTTCCTGACGAAATAGGTCCGGAGTGCCTTGCGCCAATCGGTCCTGATCGGTGCCGCTGGTCTGTGCGTGTCCCTTTGAGGGAAGGAAGAGATCATGTTGAACCAGACGAAGCCCGAAGGCACAGGGGCGGTGTTAGGGGCGGTGTGTTGTTTATTCGGAATCATGGCCGTCGCCGGCAGTTTCGACATGCACTCGAAGAAGACGACCTGGCTCGCGCTGCAGGAAGAGCAGGCCGTCACGATCGATCCGAGCATCGTCGATCCGAAGAACGAGGGGAAGCTGATCCATGTCATCGGCGAGATTTCTCCCAACCCCCAGGAACACCACGACCCTGCGTTCGATATGCGAGGGCGAGGGTTTGCAATGGTTCGGCAAACGCTCCAATACGGATACGCGGGCGGCGACGGCGGCAGCGGCGAAGGATGGCATTCTCTCCGAGAGCCGAGCGTGTTCGGTGACGGCCCGGAGGCCGGTGCTGACCGCTTTCGCACGGCCGTCTGGATGCCGAAGACTGTCCGTATTGGAGCCTTCACCCTCGATGATACTATCGTCCTGCACTGGCTCAAAAAGCAACTCCCCGCAAGCGCCAACGTTCCCGACCCCACCGATCCGCGCAAGCCACCTCTGACGGGCGGCGACAAGATCCGAATCCACCTCGAAAAGGCGTCCTGGGCCGTCGCCACCTCCAAGGAGCTGACCTTCGCGAAGGACAACAGCGGGAAACCGAACTACGGCGACAGGCGCGTCCTCTACCGACTCGTCAAAATTGACACGGAACCGGTGACGCTGCTTTGCCGGCAATCAGGGAATCGACTTGAGTCAGCGACGACGGCGGCCGGTGGCCCGTTCTTCCAAATGCACCTCGGCGAGGTTGACCGGACCGAGACGTTTACGGCCGCACACCAATCCGCTCATCGCGAAAGCTGGATCTGTCTGATCATCGGGTTGGTGCTCGTCTCGGCGGGCATCGGGCTAATCGTGTGGAGCGTACGGCGTGAGAGACGGTGGCACGCCCAGCAAGCGCAATCCGCGGCAGGGCCGTAACCACGGTGTCGAGAACCTCGGGCCGCTCTTTCCTGGGGAATTTCGGCGTGGTTCTGTGCGAATTGCGCGGAGAACTGCCGAAGGAAATCGCCGGCCTGCGGTTCGACGAGATCGGGATCGCACAGCCCGACTGGACCGTCGCGGATACGCCCGCGGACAAGGCACACGCCTACCGCGTGACGCGAGTCCTTTTCGAGCGGGAGTAGTGCCGGGCACCGCAGGTGCCGCGAATGGAGGCGAGCCACGTTGGGCCATGCGCCCGGGTCGCAACACTCGCGGCCTTCGCGTCGTGTTGCGATGCAAATTGGCGCGCTCGGGATGCTGGGACTTGGAGTGAACCACAGCGCTGGGCTGCGGGCGCTTGCGGCGGAAGATGACTCGCTTGTGCCGGCAACGAGGCCCTGGGCGTGTTCTACATCCTTCTGTCTGGCGGCCTGGGCAGCACGACAGTTTCGACCCCAAGCCCGAGGCGCCGGAAAATAATCGGGGCGAGTTCGAGCCGATCGCGACGCGCACGCCGGGCATCCGAATCTGCGAGCACCTACCGCGGCTCGCGGAGCGACCGCTGGGTACTCGTGCGCTCGCTGACGCACCCGTACAACGACCACTCCCTCGGCCATCACGTCATGCTCACGGGCCGTACGCCCATGCCGAGCGGGTTCGACGGCAACCGACCAAAGCCGACCGACTTCCCGAGCATCGCGTCCGTCGTGACGGGCCTGTTACCCCCCCGCGAAACAACCTGCCCACGCCGTGCTGCCGGAAAAGTCGATTCATATCACCGGGCGACCCATTCCAGGCCAGTTCGCTGGCCAGATGGGCCCACGGTTCGACCCGTGGTTCATCGAACCGCGTAACTACTGTGACGCCAGCTACGTCCGCGGCGTGTTCCCCGAGTACGGCTTCCAGCGAGCAGACAGCAAGACGACCCCGGCGAACTACCGGTCCGAGGCGCCGCGGCTGGAACTCGGTCACGACACGCTCCCCGACCGTGTGGAGAGTCGCACCCGCCTCCTCGCCTCGGTCGATGGACAGTTGAGAGCGCTCGACGGGGCCGGCGCGGCGGGTGGCCATCCACAGCCCGCACGTCGAAGACCAGAACACCATGACCGCGACCTTTCCGTGTTGGTCGCACGGCCTCACCTTCCGGTCTTCTCGCCAGTGCCCCGTCAAATGACTTCGGGCAGCGCCTTCCAATCGTCCACCAGGTAGTGGGGGCGACCGGTGAAGTCCGGGAGCGTGACCGCATGCGGATCGATCCCGAAGTGGTGGTAGAGGGTCGCGTGGACCTCGCCGAAATGGACCGGGCGCCGGGTGATCGTTCCGCCGGTCCGGTCGGTGGCCCCGATCACTTGCCCGGTCTTGAATCCGCCGCCCGCGAGCAACCCGCCGCCCACCTGTGGCCAGTGGTCGCGGCCTGCGTCCTTGTTGATCTGAGGGGTGCGGCCGAACTCGCCCCACGCCACCACCGCCACGTCGTCGGCCAGTCCCCGGTCGTGCAGGTCCGTGATCAGCGCGTGCATCCCGTGATCGAACCACGGGAAGTGCGTGTTCTTGCACTCGCTGAAGTTATTGCTGTGGAAGTCCCACCGGCCGAAGTTCAGCGTCACCACCCGGGCCCCGGCCTCGACCAGCCGGCGCGCCATGAGAAAGTGCTCCAGGTTCCGCGGGGCGCCGTCGCCGTAGTTCTTGGGGTCGCCCTTGCCGTACCGCTCGCGCACGGCCAGCGGCTCTTTGGACAGGTCGAGCGCCTCTCCGATTTTGCTGGACGTCAGGAGTTCGAGCGACCGGTGCCGGATTGCGTCCAGCCCGTCGAACGCCCCCTTCGTATCGAGGTCACTGCGGGCGCGATCGAACCCCTTCAGCAACCCCATCCGGTCCGAGAGGTGGGCCGCGTTGCTCGGGTTCATCGCCAGGTTCTCGCGGATCGGCCCGGACGGCCGGAACGCGCCGTGTGCGACGCCCAGGAACCCCGGGTGGCCGGGCGACCCATACGGCGGGTGGCCCGCGTCGGGGGCGAGCCCGACGAACGGCGGCACCGAGGCGTTCGACCCGCCGAGCACCTTCGAGACGGTCGAACCGAGCGACGGCCAACCACCCGGCGGCTGCTTCTGCACCGTGCGGCCGGTGTAGCAGATGAACGAGTCGTGGTCGCCGCTGGGCGACCCGTGGACCGAGCGGAGCGGGATCAGCTTGTCCGCGATGGAGGCCAGTTTCGGCAGGTGCTCGCAGAACTGGACGCCGGGCACCTTCGTGTTGATCGGCTTGAACTCGCCGCGGACCTCCGCGGGCGCGTCCATCTTCAGGTCGTACATGTCCTGGTGCGGCGGCGCGCCGACCATGTAAATCATGATGACGGCCTTGTGGGACGTGCGGATCCCGGCGGCCTGTTCCGCCCTCAACAACCCCGGAAGTGACAGACCGCCCAGCCCCAGCGCGCCGATCGTGAGGAGTTCCCGGCGTGATGCGTGGCCGGTTGTGGAACTCGCGCTTCCGAACACAGAAATCATGTCGGCATCCTGAGACGGGGAGTGTGGCGGGACCGCGGCAGGTGCGGGAGCGAATGCAGCGAGTCGGCGGGGCAGAAAATAGCGTAACAATATCGCTCAGTTATTGCGAGTGTTTCTGGATCTCGGTGAGGAATTAATCGCGCTCGCTGTCGCGAACTTCAACTTCTCGTGGCCGAGACTCATCAGATGCAGATCCGTGGTGTGCAGGTCACGGACGTGGACTCGGTCCTTGATCATGGACAACCCGAACTCGTCGATCGCTCCGTAGCTCGTGCCGCGCTTCCCACCGCCATCCAGACCGAGAGCCCGGTGTGGTCGCGGCCCTTCGCGCCCTCGGAGGTCGGCACCCCCGAACTCGCCGCCCACAGCACCAGCGTCTCGGTCGGGATGCCGCGCGACTTCAGGTCGGTGAACCGTCGCGCCACACGATCGGTTGTAACCGACTCGGAACACGGCTTCGAGACCGCTTCGAGGTCAGAAACGGCGCCATTGTTTTCCTTTCGCGGATGTCGTTGCCCGATTTGCCGACAACCACTCCAACAAGCCCAGACGTGATTTTTCTCCGGGACGCGACCCCCTGTACCCCTTTTCGGGGATCACACGGGGTGATCCCGAGTGGCCGGCAGACACAATTCAGACAGCAAGCCATTTTTTCCGCGGGATTTCACCGCGTCCGACTAAATCACAGTGGGAGGCAATGCGCGGGGGTGCGTTACCACCAAAGTCGGACCGGGACGTTTTCTGGAACTCGTTTCTGAAAAAACACTTGCGAGCAACTGGGTCATGGCCGTGCCGACCGAGTTTATGACCCAGATCACCCGCTCGCAGCGGCAACTGCACTCGTTCATCCTGTCGATGGTCTGGAACACGGCCGACGCGGACGACGTGCTTCAGGAGGCGAATCTGGTGCTCTGGGAGAAGGCCGCGGAGTTCGATGCCAGCCGCCCGTTCCTGCCGTGGGCGATGCGGTTCGCCCAGTTGCAGGCGCTGGCCTGGCTCAAGCGGCACCGGCGGCAGCAGCAACGGCTCGTGTTCGACGACGACCTGGCCCGCCTGCTCGCAGACGAGGCCGCGCGGGAGGAGGCGGTGTTCGAGGAACGGCGGGAGGCTCTCGCGGTGTGCCTGCAGAAGCTCCCGTCCGGGCAGCGCGACCTCATCGCCCGCCGGTACGAGCCGGACGGGTCGGTGAACGCCATGGCCGAGGCCGGTGGGACGACCCCCAAGGCGGTCTCGGACCGGCTGCGGCGCATCCGCCACGCCCTGTTGCAGTGCATCCAGCGGACGCTCGGGGAGGCCACCGCGTGACAACCGCCGCCGACCTCGAAACCCTGTTCAACCGGATTGCCGACGGCCTCTCTTCGGAAGAGGACGAGCGGCGCCTTGCCGAACTGTTGCGATCCGATCCCGAGGCGCGGCGCGCGTACCGGGAGTTCATGGCGCTGCACTCGGCCCTCCACTGGGATTACGCCGCCGCCGCTCTCCCGGAACCGCCCCACCCAGCCGTCCCATCCCCGCCCCCAGCCCGGTTCCCGCGGGCGGGGTGGCTCGCGGCGTTCGCTGCGGGGGCGTTGGTGGCAAGTGCCGTCGTCGTGGGCTTTTTCCTGTTGAGGCCACCGCCGCCGGTTGCCGAGCAACCGAGGGCCGAGCAAGCGCCCGCCCCAACCAGGCCGGACGCCCCAAAGGCGGACGCGGTCGTGGCGCTGCTGGTGGACGGGGTGGGGGCGGAGTTCGCCCCGGGGCGCGCGCCCGACGGGGTCCGGTTCGGCCCCGGTGAGTACGAACTGGTCAAGGGGATCGTCCACCTGCGGTTCGCGCAGGGGGCCGATATGGTTCTGGTCGCCCCGGCGCGCATCGAGGTCACCGACGCGCAACGC
>SXHE01000196.1 GCA_005773755.1 Planctomycetia bacterium | reverse complement strand
GTGAGGGGGTGAGGGGGTGAGAAAGAAAAAGCGAAACGCGCCTGCCATTCTCACCCCCACACCCCCACACACATTCACCCCATCGTCGTCAACTGGGGCAGGATCGCTTCGTCGGCGTAGCGGGCGGGGTCTTTGTCGAACCGCTCCTTCGCGGTGATGTTGTAGAAGTACACCTTCACGCCCTTGTACGTCACCGACGGGTCTTTCTCCGAGACCTTCTTGTCACGGTAGACGGGGCAGTACTGCTGTTCGATGCCGCGCTTGGGCAGTTCCATGCCGGCCAGCGCCGGGACGAACTTGGGGTCCAGGTACGCGGCCGGGTCGCGCTTGAACTTCGACACGCAGGTGTCGCAGCACAGGTACACCTTCACGCCCTTGTACTCGACGAACTTCGATTCCTTCAGGTCGACCTCGTCCTTCGTCATCACCGGGCAGAACTTCTGGAACTTGGAATCGGCCTTCGGCGGGTCGGCCGCAAACGCGGGCGCGGTGCAGAGGGCGCAGATCGCGAGCAGCGTGCGAACCATCGGCGGGTTCTCCGTCGGGCGGGATGGGGGAACGTGGTGGGCATCTTACGACCGCGCGCGGCGCGCGTCAGCCGGTCACGTAGCTGACGACGACGAGCAGGTACAGCAGGATGGCAACGGTCACGACCGCGAACAGGGCCGCGAGTCGGGTCAGGTCGGCAACGAGTTCGGCCCGGCGGCTCGGTTCGGGCGCGGGGGCGGGGGCCGGCGGGCGCTCTTCGTCCGGCGGCGCGGCGATTGAACGGGTGAACCGTGCGCGGACGCGCGGCGGCAGATCGTCCCACCAGGGCGAAGCGCCGCCCGCGTCCCCGCGGTTCCGCATGACCATGACCGAAGCCCGTGTGGTGTCCGTGGCGGAGAGGGCACTTCAGTCTAACCCACAAATCCATTGCGCGGTATCGGAAGTTCGCTAGGCGCTACTCCTCCGCTTTCGGCGGCTCCAGTTCCTTCACGGTCACGCGCTTGGATTGGGTCACGTCGCCGGCCTTGAGGGTGATGGTGTAGTCGCCGGGTTCCTTGATGTCGAACACGCACCCGTCGAGGCCGGGCGCGTCCTTGCCCAGGTACAGGCCGACGCGCTTGCCGGTAGTGTCGGTGCAGGTCAGTTGCACCTTGCCCGCGGTCTTGGGCGTGGTGAGAAAGTGAACCGGGATGCCGACGGGCGGGTTGTGGGCCTTGAACCCGGCGGGCGCGGGCATCGGCCGCGCGACCGGCTTGTGCCAGTACGCGGGCTTCACGTCGAACAGGTGCGCGTCGGCTTTCCATACGGATTCGGTGAGCTGTTCGAGCGGCGCGATGTCCATGATCCAGACGCCGCGGCCGTGCGTGCCGAGCACCAGTTCGCGCTGCTTGGGGTGGATCACGAGGTCGTCCACGCGGACCCGCGCCAGTCCGCCGCTCTTCAGCAGCGGGTACCACTTCGTGCCCGCGTCGAAGGTCACATACGCGCCGAGTTCGGTGCCCGCGAACAGTACGAACTTGTCCTTCGACGACTGCCGCACGACGCCTACGACCGCCCCGTTGGGCAGGTTGCCGGAGAACGACTTCCACGTCTCGCCGTAGTCGAGGGTGACGAACAGGTACGGTTTGAAGTCGTCGTTGCGGTGCCGGTCGATGGCGACCATCGCGGTGCCGGGCGTGAAGTGCGAGCACTCGATTTTCGCAATCGCGCGGGTGCGCGGCACGCCGGGAATCTTGTCGCTCACGTCGGTCCAGTTCTTGCCGTCGTCCTTTGTCACCCACAGCCGGCCGTTGTCCGTGCCGACCCACAGCACGCCGGCCTTCACCGGCGATTCCGCGGTGCTGAGGATGGTGAACCCGCTGAAGATGGGCACGTCCTTCGGCGGGGCCGTGAGGTCGGCGCTGATCTTCTCCCACGAGTCGCCGCGGTTGGTCGATTTGTACAGGTGCTGCGCCCCGTAGTAGAGCGTCTTGAGGTCGTGCGGCGAGAGCAGGATGGGCGCGTTCCAGTTGTACCGGTTCGGCGGGCCGCCCTTCGGCGCGGGCGGGCGGATCGAGCGCGTGGTCGGTCCCTTCGGCCCGCGCAGGTTGACGCGCGCCAGCCCGCCGTACTGCGATTCGAGGTACACCGTGTCCGGGTCGGCCGGGTCCACCGCGGCCTGGAACCCGTCGCCGCCGAGGAAGCTGCGCCGGTAGTCGCCGCCGATCATCCCCTGGCCCCAGTCGGCCAGCGTGATGCCGTCGGCGTAGCGCGTCGCGCTCGGCCCGCCCCAACTGCCGTTATCTTGCAGCCCGCCGAACACGCGATACGGCACCCGCGAATCGACCGCGACCCCGTAGAACTGGCTGATGCACAGCCCACGGTGCGGCGCGAACGTCGCGCCGCGGTCCTTCGAGGTGAACAACCCGCCGTCGTTGCCCAAGATCAGGTGCTGCCCGTCCTTGGGGTTGATCCAGAGCGCGTGGTGGTCGACGTGGATCGTGCGCGCAATGATCGTGAAGGACCGGCCGCCGTCTGCGGAAGACTGGAGCGCGACGCCGAGCACGTAGATGCGTTGGTCGTCGCTGGGGTCGATGCGCACCTGGCCGTAGTAGAACGGTCGCGGCACGAGGTCGTTTACCTTCGTCCACGTCTTGCCCTTGTCGTCCGAGCGGAAGATGCCGCCGGTCTCGACCTTTCCCGGCGTGCCGGGCTTCATGTCCTTCGTGAGCGGCGTGGCCGGCTGGCCGGCGTTAGTGAGTGAGCCGGCGGTTTCGCTGGTGTGAACCACGGCGTACACGACCTTCGGGTTCTTGGCGTACACCGCCAGGCCGCACCGCCCGTAGGCCACCTTCTCCGGCAGCCCGCCCTTCAATTGCTCCCAGGTCTTGCCGCCATCAGTGGTCTTGAACAGTCCGCCGGTCGCGCTGGTTTGCGTGCGCGGGCTACCGCCGGAGAACCCGTCGCGCCGCACCGACCATGCCGCGGCGTACAGCGTGTCCGGCTCGCCGGGGTCCATTTGCACGTCCACGAACCCTGTGTTCTCGTCGATGAACTTGGTGTTGTGCCACGTCTTGCCGCCGTCGATCGTCTTGAACAGCCCGCGCTCCTTGTTCGGCCCCCAGATGTGGCCGAGCGCCGCGACGTAGGCGACGTCCGGGTTCGTGGGGTGAACGACGATGCGGCCGATGTGGTGCGTGTCGGCGAGTCCGCAGTTGCGCCACGTCTTGCCGCCGTCGGCGGAGCGGAACACACCCGCGCCCCAACTCACCGAGTTCCGCGGGTTGCCCTCGCCGGTGCCGACGTACACCACGTCCGGCTTGCCCTGGCACACCGCGACCGCGCCGATGCACTGCGTCGACTGGTCGTCGAAGATCGGCGTGAAAGTGGCCCCGCCGTCGGTGGTCTTCCACACCCCGCCGCCGGCCGCGGCGACGTAGAACGTCTTCGGGTCGCTCTCGATCACCGCGATCTCGGTGACGCGCCCCCCCATGTTGGCGGGGCCGATGCACCGGGCCGACAGGCCGGCGACGATCGGTTCGTAGCGGTCCTGGGCCGAGGCGCGCGGCGCGAGTACGAACAGCAACGCGACCGCGACGCCCAATAATCCGGGCGAGCGCGACATGAACGGGTCTCCGCGAACGAAGCCGAAATGAGCGAGTCGTGAGCGAGGATAACCAATGACGGACAGAAACAGAAACAGAAATGTGAGGATTGTGTGCGCGTGCGGCGCACTCAACTGGCGAACTGCTTCGACCGTTCCTTGAGGTCGTGCGGGGCCGCGGCCCGTGCGTCGCTCGACCGCGACTCACACGACTGGTTACGGTCTGGTTACGGCGCGGTTACGCGCTTCGGCTCGAAGTCGTACACGACCGGCGTTTCCCACTTCTTCAGGTGCTTGTCCGCGAACTTGTCGTGGATCGGGTCTTTCAGGTACGCCTTCAGCCCGGCGGCGTCGTCGAACACGAACACCAGCGCGACGGTGTAGTCGGTCGCCGCGTCCGGGGTGCCCTTGCTCGACGGTTTCCCGGCCCACACCCCGCGCACGGTCTTGATCTTCGAGAGCTGCGAGTACGTCTCGTCGATCACCGATTGCGCTTCCGTGCTGGGCGAATCGGACTTCAGCTTCAGGACGACGACGTGAACCAGTCCGGCCCCGCGGTATCCGTCGATGGTGGTTTGCAGTGCCTTGATGGTCTTGTCGTCCTTCGCGTCACCGCCCTTTTCCTTCTTGAGCGCCGCGTCCAGCCGGTTGTTCTCCGCTTGCAGTTTGTTGTTGAAGACCTTGAGCGCGGCCACGTCGTTCTTCAGGGCCGCGATCTGCCGGTCGTTCTGGAAGTTCTCCGTTTTCAGCGCGTTCACCTGCTTCTCGAGCGCGTTAATCTGCCGCTCCAGCGCGTTTTCCTTCTTGTCCTTCTTGTCCTGCGCGCCGACCGGTTCGGCCCGCTGAACGACCAAGAAGCACGACACGGCGAACAGCGCGGCACACACGGCGAATCGGGACACGGGAACCTCGCGAGTCGGAGGAAGGGAAATGGCTACTGTGATGCAACCCCGCGCGCGGCGCGGGGTGCTGGTCGAAACTCGAGCTTACCGGCGGGCGGGCTTCGCGTCGACCGTCGGTTCGAGCGAGCGGAAGAAGCGGACCGCGAGCTCGTTGTCCGTGTCCAGGTTCGGCCCCTCGACGGACAGGTAGAAGACGCGGTTCTTCGCCGTGTACACGCGCACGATGCGGTGGCTGTTCGGACCGAGTTCGATCCGCCACTCGTGGCCGACGAAGTCTGTTTCTGTTTCGGTCACGGCTCGCTCCTCGACCAACCGGCGGCCCTTCGCGAGGTGCTGCCCCAGGGATTTAAACCAGTCGTTGCCGAGGTCGGGCGGCGGCTTGTCTATGGGGGTCGCGGTGGCGAAGAACGTGAACGTGTCGCCGCTCACGGTCTCGAGGACCGCACGCCGTCCGCCGGCCATCGGCACGTTCGGCAGCGGTTGCTCGTCGATCTGTTCGGCCGCCGTCGGCATCTGCACCCGGAAGTTGCCGGAGTCCGACGTGACCTGCACCCAGCGCGTCTGCGGCCCCAGCAGGTTCTGGAGCATCTGAACGAGGTCGCGCTTCAAGAAGTACAGCCCGGCGGCGGACAGGTACGCCAGGGCGACGAGCGTGAGCACGCCCTTCACGCGGGTCGAGGCGGTCCAGTCGATGGTGTACACGACACCCAGGCACAGCGCGGCCGCGGCCACGGCCAGCGCGACGGGCACGGCCAGTGACAGCGCCGGCTCCTGCTTGGTCAGCAGCGGGGCGATACGCCAGAACAGCGGGATGCCGAACGGCATGAGGGCCATGCCCACGAGCACCGACACCGGCAGCCCGCCGGCCGCGGGGCTGTGCGGGTCGTGAACGGGATCGGCGGGCGCGGGGGCCGGCGCGGGTTCGGACGGGGCCACCAGTTCGAGGCGGCGCGGCGGCGCGATCGGGATCACCTTCGCCGGGCGCGGCGCACGTGCGGACGCCGGGCGCTCGTCCGGCAGTTCCTCGCCCGCGACGAACGTGGCCGGGCACCGCGGACACGCGACCCTGTGACCCAGGGTGTCGTCCCGCACGCGAGACGCACCGCGACACGCCGGGCACCGCACCACCGCCATTCCGCACTCCTCGTTGGTGACGGATGAATTGTAGCCGCTATCTCCCAAAGTGAGGAGCGAAGAAGCACCGGTCGTGTCGAACCGCCGGCGTCCGCCGGCTGGGT
>SXHE01000195.1 GCA_005773755.1 Planctomycetia bacterium | reverse complement strand
GTTCCGCGGAACGCCAGCTGGTCGGCCAGCAACTGCTCGCAAAGCGGCAAGGCGCTGGCCGCGCCGTGTGCGAGGAACGATTGGGTCAGCCGGTCGGTGCCGTAACCTTCGCCGCGCTCGTCGCGCGCCTCGACGAGGCCGTCCGTGTAGAAGCAGAGCCGGTCGCCGGGTTCGAGCAGTACCGACTTCTCGCGGTACTGTTCCTCTGGCACGATGCCGAGCATAAAGCCCTGTGCGGCTAGCGGTTCCACCGCGCCGGTGCGGGCGACGCGGCGCAGCGGGTACGGGTGGCCGGCGTTGGCATAGGTCAGCACCCGCGTCCGGCGGTTGAGGACACCGTAGAACGCGGTGACGAACCGCTCGTCGGCCAGCCCCTGCAACCGTGCGTTCATCGCAGCGAGTACCGCGCCGGGCGAAGTGGTCGTGCCAGCGGCCTCAGTGAACGCGATCCGCGACATGATGGCGACCATCGCCGCCGCGATGCTGTGCCCACTGGCATCGGCAATGAGGAACCCCAGGTGTTCCGGGTTGGGGTGCGCGATGTCGTAGTAGTCACCGCCCAGGTGATCGAGCGGGGCGTAGTGGACGCCCCAGCGCAGTTCCGGCCAATCGGGGGGCGCGTGTGGCAACAACAAGCGGGTTTGCAGCCGGCCGGCGGCGGTCAGGTTGTATTGTAGTTCCGAGTCCCGGGCCATCACCTCGTCCATCGCGCGCTTGAGTTCGCGCGTGCGGTCTTCGACAATGCGGTTGAGATAGTCGGCACGCAAGCCCATCAACATGCGCGTGGAGACGATGCCGATCACGCGCCGGCCTTCCAGCACGGGCAGGTGCCGAACCCGTAATTGGGCCATTTGAGTGACGGCCTCTTCCCACGAGACATCGGGGCCGGTGGTATACGGTTCGCGGGTCATCCAGTCGGAAACGGGCCGATCGCGCCACCCGGGGTCGGCGTCGACCACGCGCTTGAGCAGGTCGCGTTCGGTGAAGATGCCGAGAATGTTGAGGTCCGAATTGGCGACAACCACGCCCCCGATTCGCCGAAGGTTCAACCGTTCAATAACCTCGCGGAGCGGGCACGTCGGCCGCACGATCACCGGTTCGGGCTGCATAATGTGGCGAACGGTGAGGGTCTGGTGCTGCATCGGATCGCCTGTGAAGGTACGGAGCTTGCGTGTGTCGTGCCGGTGGCGCGAGTCGGGCCGCGCCTGGTAGCGAGCGAGTCGGTAATCGCGGCTCGAGACGCTTGACCGACACCGCCAGCACGGGACAAGATACGGTCGACTCAATCCTACGGAACACAACTATGCCGATCTGGGTGCGACAGGCGGCGGCGATCCCGATCCGGGACGACCGCGTGTGTCTGGTCACGTCCAGCAGCGGCAGGCGCTGGGTGATTCCGAAGGGTCAGATCGACCCCGGCCACACCGCGGGCGAAGCGGCCCTGGTCGAAGCCTGGGAGGAGGCCGGCCTGGTAGGGGCACTCGACGGCGAACCACTCGGCGCTTACGCCTACGAGAAGCTCGGTCGCGAGCACCACGTCCTGGTGTTCCGAATGGTCGTGACAGAAGTACGCGACGAGTGGCCGGAGCGGAGCCTGCGCTCGCGCGTCTGGGTCACACTCGACGAGGCCCTGGACCGGGTGGACGAGCCGGGCCTGCGTGATTTGCTCCGACTCGCCTTTCGGCTTCGACACCCCGAGCGACTGATGGCCGCGGCTGTATGAGCCACGAGTGGCTCCGCGAGCGACACTACTTCAACAAGGGAAGAATGATCCGGTCAACATCGCCCTCGGTCGCCACCGGTGGCACGCTGCCGTACAGCTCCCACGATTCGACCAGTTCCGCGGACCGCCCCGGCGCAAGCGTCACCAGTTCGCCGACGGTCTCCATTTCCAGCATGTCCTCGTTCGAGAACGTCTGGTAGCGCGTCCCGCGGTCCGGATAGACCGCGCCTTCGCGGTAGTCGAACCGCTTCACGAACAGCACGCCGGAGTTCAGGTACGCGACCCACCCTTCGCGGTGGGCAAGGCCGATCTTGGTCGGCCCCTTGTTCACGTCTTGGCGCAGGAAGGCGTACTTCGCGCCGAACGTCCAACGAGTGTCCGCGAAGTCGAAGTACGGCCACAGGATCAGTTCCTGGTTCGGGCCGAAGTCGGCCGGCGACTTCGCGTTCTTGGGGTGCAGTGGGTGCCCCACCTTCGGCGGTAGCGGGATAATCTCGACGCCGCCGGGGGCCATTACGGTCGGCCCCCACGGCGCGAGTTCTGTCGGCGCGGTGCCGGTATTGGTTACGCGGAGTGCGACCTCGACGTGCGTGCCCTTCGCACCGAGCTTGAGTTCCATCACCTTCTGGACGCCGTACTCGATTTCGGGCGGTGGCGTGAAGCGGGCCGCGCAGTCGCCGATCTTCTCCCACTTCACAGGGCGGTTGTCGGCGAAGTAGGTGCGGGTCAGGTCTTCGGGGGCCAGCCAGAAGCGGTGTCCGCCGCGAATCTGCCACTCGTCTTCGCCGATCCCGCCCATCATCGAGTCGTAGTTCTTCATCACGTTCACGCCGCCCGGCAACCGGTACACGATCACCCGCGGACCGACGTCGAGCGTGACGATGAGTTCCACGTCGCCGTTGCTCAGCAGAAGGTTGTTCTTCCAGCCGCGGTATTCGATAACTTGCACGGAACGCCTCGTAAGTGTGGAACGAAAACACGAGAGGCCGGCATGATAACATGCCGGCCTCTCGGTGCGTATCGAGCAGAATTACTTCGTGCGGAGGAACTTGGCCCCGAGCCGCCACGATCCGAGAGTGCCGAGGGCGATTGCTCCGAGGAGCAGGCCGGCCGGCGCGGGGACCGGGTTGTTCGGGTCGTTCGGGGGCGTGTCGGACGGTGGGCCACCGGTCGGAGGAGTCGTGATCGGCGGGCTGGTGGGCGGAGTCGTCGTTGTGGTCGTGTTGGGGAACGTCTGGCCACCACCGTTGTTCCCACCGGTCACGAACCCACCACCGCCGCCGCCACTGCCGGCACCGGCCGCCGGCGTGCCGAAGCCGCCACCGACGACTCCCCCGCCGCCACCGGTTAGGGCGCGGGACGGGCCGACTGTCCCGACACCGCCGCCGCCGGCGTACTTGAGAGCGTACTGTGATTGAGCGACGACGCCTTCGGCGTTCTTGATACCCTTGAGCCGGACGAGTTCACGACCGCGAAGGTCGGGGTTCTCGTAGAAAAGCCCCTGCGCGTCATCTCGGCCCGTCAAGGTGTCGAGGTACTTCTGCGCGGTGAGCACGTGAGCCGGAGCTTCGGCCTTCGGGTAATTTGCCTGGAAGTCGCCGCCGAACAGGTCGAACTTCGCGGGTGCGTCGGCCGGTTCAGTTTCCTGAATGATCTCCCAAAGGGCGATCTGGAACGCGACCGCTTCCTCAGTGTTCACCGACTTGAGCACCGGGTCGCGGAAGTAGCGGCCGAACAGCTCCTTGACCAGCATCGCGCGGCGCTGGGCGATCAGTTCGCCCTTCTCGCGCCCAACGAGGCCATAGTTCTCGGTCGCGAAGATGCTATTCATCTGGAAGCGGTACAGTTTGTCGGCCGTGATCGGCACGAGCACTTCGGCGCAGTAGCCGGTAAAGTTCCGGTCCAAGCCGTTGGTGCCGAACTCGCGCTGCGGCACTTCCCAGCGGAAGACACCGGCCGAGCACACCGCTTCCTTGCCCTTCCACTTGTACTTGAACTGCTCCTTCGGCTCCAACTTCGTGTAGAACACCTCGAGTTCCGGCTCCTGTGCGGACACACGGGGCTGAACGAGGAGCGTAACGGGCAGAGCCGCGACGAGGACCAGCAGTCGGGCGCGAAGGATTGCGGCAGCCATAGCAGACGATCTCCAGCGGGGGCGCTAGGACCGGGTAAAATTGGAGTCGTGTGACGGAGCACGACTCCCAACAACAGACAGTACCGACCCCGCGGGGTCGATAAAAGCCCGATTTCCCCGGAAAGTACTCACCCGAGGTGGGATTGTACGGTGGCGCGAACTGTAACGATTAATTCGGCTGTGCCAGAGGAAGAGTTTACCTCTGGCAACATGTCTCTTTCAGTTTACGTCGTTGCCCGGCAACATCTTGCACGCCGCGTCCGTGTTCGGGCTGCTATAATCGTGTGAGTTGCGTTGTTGTATCGCGGGCGGTTGTCATGTCCACGGGTGAAACGCGCGGGCGCATGTCCTTGCCCTTATGGCAGGAGCGGTTCGCCGCGCCACTGGCCCCGACCACCGCGGCCGAAATGCGTGACCGCGGTTGGGACGCCGTCGATGTCGTGTTCGTCACCGGCGACGCCTACGTCGAT
>SXHE01000018.1 GCA_005773755.1 Planctomycetia bacterium | reverse complement strand
GGCGCGCGCGGCGCAACTGGCGCAAGTGCGGAATTTGTCCCAACCGGTGAACGCGCACGGTCCGTTCGGCCGATCTACACCAGACGGACCTTGTGGAGTGACGCCGGTATGCATTGGAAGTCGGTCGCGCTCGCGTTGTGCTCGGTCCCGGTTCTCGCCGGGTGCGGGGCCGTGCGCAACCTGACGGGCGAAAGCCGGCAGGCCCACACCCAGCGCGCCATCGAGTGCGACCTGCGGGCCGACGCGCACGCCGCGTGGCTGACGGTCCGCGCACAAAACGACCGCCGCGCCTTCACCGACGAGTTCTACGACGGGTTCCTCGACGGGTTCGTCGATTACCTGGACCGCGGCGGGGCCGCTCAGCCGCCGGTCGCGCCGCCCATCAAGTACGTCCGCAACAAGAACTACTACACGCCCGAAGGCCACTGCCTCATCAACGACTACTACTTGGGCTTCAAGTACGGAACGGACGTGGCCACCGCGAGCGGACGCCGGCAGTTCCTCACGGTCCCGGTGCTGCTCGCGGACCCGAACTGCCCGCCCGCCGCGCCCGCGATTCCCGGCGCGCCGGCCGTTCCCTACGTGCCGAAACCGAAGCCGAAGTCGGACGATCCGCTGCCGCCTCCGCGCCCGGTGCCCGAAGGCGGCAACAAGTTCAACGACCCGAACAAGGTGGACGATCCGTTCAAGGGGCTGGAGCTGCCGCCGCTGCCGGGCACGGAGCCGGCGCGCCCGGTTCCGCCGCTGCCGAAGCCGGAACTGCCGGTCATCAAGCCGTTCAACCCCGACCTGTCCGGGAGCGGGAAGTTCGGTACGGGGCCGCTCGACCCGGACCTGCTTCCGGTCCCGTACCCGCCGCTGCCGGTGCCCGGCCCGCCCGCGTTCGTTCCGTTACCGCTACCGGTGCCGTCCGACCCGCGCGGCCCGATGTCACTGCCGGTCCCGGTGCTGAAGGTGTCGCTGCCGGCCCCGCCGGACGCGGTGCCGCTGTTGCCCGCGTACGTGCCGACGCCGTCGCTGCTGGACGCCGTGCCGGTGTTCCCGTTCCGCCACACCGTTCCCAGCGGTATTCAGGTTCCCTGGAAGAAGTGAGACGACCGATGCGGAACCGCTCGATGCTGGCCATGCTGCTCGCCGCGACCGCCCTCGGCGGCGGGTGCCAGTCCGTCTGCACCCGCGGGCCGGACGCGATCCCCGTGCGCCGGCTGCCGGACGAGGTGCTGCGCGCGCCCGCGTGCGGGCACGGCTGCGACACAGTCGTCCAGGCGAACAAGCCCGCGGTGAAGCAGGTGAAGGGCGAAGCGCCGCCCGAAGTGACCTCCGACGCAACCCCGTTCGGCTGCGCGCCGGTCGCCGGGTGCGGCTCGTGCGCGGTGTTCTACACCGGCGGCGCGCTGGGATCCGACTCGCACCCGCTCAGGCCCGACATGCGCGTGACGGAAGCGGTCGCGGTCGCACACGGCCCGCTGGCCCCGGGGTTGGGACGGCCCGCGCCGAGCCGCGTCACGGTGATCCGCCGTCTGGCGACCGGTCAGCAGCTCACGATTCGGGTCGACCTGAACGACGCGCTACGCGACCCGCGCGAGAACATCCCGATCTGGCCCGGCGACACGATCCTCACATCGGAAACGGCGTGCGAGAGCGCGGGCCGCGCGCTGGGGCAGTTCTTCCGCGTGGGCGCGGGGTTTCCCATGCGCGTACTCACCGGCAGTGTCGTGAAGTAGGGGGCGTTAGCTGGCGGCCTGAACGATGATCGGTTCGGGCGCGGCTTCGGCGATGTGGAAGGTGAGGCGGCGGTTACAGAGCGTGATCTGGTCGCCGGACTGAAGGCGCGTCGGTGCGGGAATCTTCTTGCCGTTGAGCACGGTGCCGTTCTTCGATGCCACGTCGTGCAGTTCGCACCGCATATCGGAATGAATCAGGATCGCGCAGTGCCGGCGGGAGACGCACTCGTCGCGCACAACCACGTCGTTGTCGGGCAACCGGCCGACGCTGTTCATGCCGAGGTGCAACGGGTAGACGTTCGTGCCGTCTTTGAGGTAATACGCGAATCGGCCCGCGATCAGCGAAACGACCGGTGCGGGCGCGGCAAGGGTGGACGCACCGAGGTGGTCGTCGTCGAGCTGGCGCACGTCGCCGGCGACGGTGTGGCTCCCACAGGCGGCTTGAAGTGCCTGGCGCGCAGCGCGGAACGTGTCCCGCCTGGGCTGGCCCTCCAAGTGCAAGCTGTGAAGCCGGGGATCAGACATGCCCGCCTCCTGGGCGGCCCGACCAGAAACGGCGTAAGTACCGTTCCTATCAGAAGCATTCGTCAACGACTGGATTCCGTCAACAGTCGTTGGCGGAAAAACTGAAAGACGTTTTAACCACCCGGCCCACTTTTGCCTACCGGAATTATCACCCGAATCGAAAAAATCCCGGCAGATGGGGTCGTACAGGTGATATTTCCACCCTGGCGCGAACTTATACGCTGGCTGCTGAAATCTCCAGCACCTTAAATCGGATCGTTCCGCGGGGTACTTGGATGTCGACCGTATCGCCGACCTTGCGTCCGATCAGCCCCTGACCGATGGGGCTGCTGGTCAGAATCCGGCCCTTGTCCGGGTTCTCCTGACCGGGGCCGACCAGTTCGAGGGTCTCCTCTTCGTCCATGTCCAGATCGAGGACTTTGACTCTACTCCCGAACGCGACCGTATCTTTCGGCAGCGAACTTGTATCGACGATGACGGCGCGTGCCAGCCGGTCGGACAGGTCGTTGATTCGGGCCTGGAGAATGCCCTGATCTTCGCGCGCGGCGTGGTACTCGGCGTTCTCGCTCAGATCGCCCATCTCGCGCGCCGTGGCGACGCGCTTGGTGATCTCGATCATGTCCGCGCCGCGGAGCTTGTCCAGTTCGGCCTTCAGTTTGTCGTACCCTTCCCGCGTAATGGGGATACGGTCGTCAGTCATGGCCGAACGCTCCTCGGTCGGTTCGCCGCGGGCGGTGCGGCGCGAACGATAACAGAACGATCATCCCGCCCCGGTCGGGTGTTGTAAAGGGCGGTCTGATCGGGAGTTCCAAGTTCCGGGCCAACACCAGCGCCTTCGACTTCGGACCCGGAACGTCCTAAACGCTGCGGCGGTCGCCGAGCTACGATGAGCAGGCGACCGCCGGGTGAACGAACGTCAGTCATTATACGTCGTCGCGCACCGCGCGGAGAAGAATCCGCCGAAAAGGGCGACCCGGCACCGGCCAACCCCAGGCGGTCCACTCGCCGACCCGCGCCCGGTGCGGCAGGTCCAGCGCCGTCACCTGCTCCACGCACTCCCGTTCGGCCGCTTCCAGTTTGCGGTTCACCGGCATGAAGTTCGAGCGCCGGCTGGCGACCACGTCGTCGTCCACGATCCCGATCACGCACGGCGTATCGAGGTCGAGCAACCGGGCCGCGACCGCTTCCATACTGGTGGTGCGAAACACCGCGTGCAGCGCCGGCACGTCGTACTTGCAGTCCCGCAGGGCCGCGCGCAGCAGCCGCGACGGGATCAGCACGCGGGCCGCCACCAGCGCGCGCACGTGGGTCGCGAACTGCTTGCTCTCGGAGCCGAGCGGCACGTTCAGTTTGCGGCAGACGTCCGGCAGCAACAACCGGGCGATGCCGTCGGCCGCGGCCCGCTGGCGCTGTTCGGCGCTCATGTTTTCGGTCAGGGCGATCCCGCTGCCGGCGGCGCGGGGTCGCGCCCGGCGGCGGCCGGAGTCATCCTCTTCGGCCGGTTCGACCCACTCGACCGGGATGCCCAGGTGCCGCTCCGCGAGCGCCAGCGCGTCGACCGGGGCCGCGGTCACGCCCGCGCGCTCCATCATCCCCGCGACCAACCGCTCGACGGTCTCGATCAGCTCTTCTTGGGAGAAGTCCATGCCGGAACTGTACCCGCGCCGCCCCGCGGGGTGAACGTCAGAAGCGCGACGAGAAGGCGTTACGGGTCTTCGAGGAACCGGGGCGTGCCGCACAACATGTCCTCGCGTTCATTGCCATTGTAGCAGCCCGCGAGCGCGAACGGCGTCAGTCAAGCTTCGCCGCCCCGCTTGCGGCGGGGTCGTAGGGTTCGAGCCACTGAATAATCTCGATCCGGTTGCCGTCGGGGTCGAACACGAAGAACCGGTCGCAGTGCGGGATCGGCCCCGTCTCCTGAATCGGCACACCGCGCGCGCGGAAGTGTTCACGAGCCGCGACCACATCCGGCACGCGCAGCGCGAAGTGCCGCGGGCTTCGTGAATCCGCCTGCGGCTTCTGCAACAGGTGGATCGTCTGCCCGTCTTCGAGTTGGAACCAGAGCGCGACGAAGTCGAACGTCTTCGGCTTCGGAACCTCCGTTAAACCCAGCACGCCCACATAGAACTCGCGCGCCGCCGCGAGGTCCGTTATGATTACGGAGCAATGGTCGATATGGGTGAAGCGAATACCACTCATGGGACAGCCTCAACGGGGCAGCCAAGAACCGCACGCAAAGCCGCGAAGACGCAAAGAAGGCAAGAGAGACGAGTTTTGACAGGATGAACAGGATAAACAGAGATGGAAGAGGAGTTCAGAACGCACTGCCTTTCTGAATCAATCGTGTTCATCCTGTGCATCCTGTCAAAACTCGTCTCTCTTGCCTTCTTTGCGTCTTCGCGGCTTTGCGTGACATCTTCTTTCTTCTTAGCTGGGTCGGAGCGCTATGAGCATTCTTCGCCTGAAGACGACCGAGGCCCGCGTGGGTGTCGTGGGCCTGTACAGCGCCGGCAAGACGGTGCTGCTCACGTCGCTCATCAACCACCTGCAGGACCACGACCCGGACCGGTTCCCGCTCGGC
>SXHE01000017.1 GCA_005773755.1 Planctomycetia bacterium | reverse complement strand
CTGGGCCGCGGCGCTCGCGGTGATCCTCAGCGTCCTCGGCTTCGACGTGACCGCGCTCGTGATCGCGCTCGCCATCGTCGCGCTCGCGGGCGCGCTGGCCGCGCGGACGGTGATCGCCGACGCGCTCGGGGCGATGGCCGTGTTCGCCGATCGGCGGTTCAAGGTCGGCGACGTGGTGCGATTGGGCGGCGGCGAACCGGCGCGCGTCGTCGGACTGACGTGGCGCTCGACCGCGCTCAAGAACGCCAACGGCCTCGTCGTCAGCGTGCCCAACCGCGCGGTCACGGAGTCGCAGGTCGAGAACCTGTCGCGCGGCACCGAGACCTACGACGCGCTCGCGGTCACGATCAGCACGGACAAGGACGCCGGGAAGGTGATCGGTGTGATCCGCGCGGCGATGGCCCAGTGCAAGAACCTGTCGCCGGACCACGGGGTCACGGTCGTGAGCTACAACCAGAAGGGCGCGCTGAAGGTGGTGGAGTACCGGTTCTGGTGGTTCCTGAAGGACTACGAAGCCCGGAACAAGACGCGCGACGAGGTGTTCGCGCGCATCGCGCTTGGCCTGGCGCAAGAAGACGTGAGCGGGATCGAGGTGTCGCTCGCGTGAACCGCGCGAGAGGCCCGTCTGCGCGTTCCTCTGTGTACTCGCCCGGCCCCGCGAGTAATATCTCTTCTGCGATGACCGACCCCGACCATGATGCTCTGTTGCGCGCCATCGTCCGCCACGCGGACGACGACACCCCGCGCCTCGTCTACGCCGACTGGCTCGAAGAGAACGGGCGCGGCGAGGAGGGAGAGTTCGTGCGCGTCCAGTGCCGGCTGGCGAGCGCCGAACCGGACGACCCGGAGTACCCGGCGCTGACGGACCGCGAGGAGGAGCTGCGCACCTGGCTCGGCACGCACGCGCCCGGCCCGCGGCCCACGTTCCCCGGCGGGTTGTCCGTCGAGGGCGGCAACCGGTGGTGGACGTACACCTACCGCGGGTTCCCCCGGTTCCTGGAGTTCGACGGGTACGAGCGGTACGGGGCGAAGGCCATGCGCGCGCTCGCCAGCGCCGTGGAGCGGGCGTTCGACGTGCTCCCGACGCGGTGGCTCGTGGTCCGGTACATCACGCTCGCGCAGCTCCGCGCGCTGCTCAAGTACCCGGTCCTCGCGGGGCTGTCGCACCTGACGGTTCAACTGAGCGCGACCGAGGACGGCGACGGGGCCGCGCGGCTGCTGGCCGGGTGCCGGCACCTGCGCCACCTGCGCGGGCTGTCCCTGGCGTTCGGGTTCGGCGAGGCCGGGTGCGCGGCGCTGGCCGCGGCCCCGTGGGGCGGGTTGGAGTGGTTCTCGCCGACGTGCCACGAGATCACGCCCGCCGGCGTCCGCGCCCTGAGCGGGGCCGAGTGGTTCCGCAACGCGCGCGAGCTGCGGCTGAACCACGGCCTGCCGGACGGCTCGTTCGACGCCCTGGCCCGGCTCCCGGCGTTCCCGCGGTTGCACTCGCTCGACCTGACGCAAACCGCGTTCTCCGAACCCGCGTGGCAGACGTTCGCCCGGTCGCGCGCGTTCCCCGCGCTCGGGCGACTCCAGTTGTCGTACAGCGAACTGAGCGGCGGGCAGTTCGACGCGCTGGCCGCGTGTACGTCCGGTCTGCGTGTGCTCGGCCTGCGGAGTTGCGGACTGCCGCCGGGCACCGGGGCCGCGCTCGCCGCCGCGCCGTGGGCCGCGGCGCTGCGCAGCCTCGATCTGTCCAACAACGGGCTGCCCGCGGCCGACGTGAAAGCGATCGCGTCGTGCAGGGCGTTCGGCGAGCTGCGGCACCTGCGACTGTCCAACAACACGCTCGCCCCGACCGTGCTGAGCGCGCTGACCGCGAACCCGGCGCTCCGCGGCCTGCGCGAGCTGCACCTGGACGGTTACACGGCCACCGGGCTGACGCCCGCGCACTTCGAGCGGTTCCTCACCAAACTCGACATGCCCGACCTGCGGTACCTGGAACTGTCCGGTCGGCCGCTCGGCGCGCGGGCCACGCGCCGGTTCACCGACCCGAAGTTCGCCTCACTCACCCGTCTGCACCTGAACGATTGCAAGCTGAGCGACGCTGCCGTGAAGGCACTCGTGACCGCGCCGGCGCTGCGGAACCTCCTGACGTTGGGGTTGGACAACAACAAGCTGACGACCGGCCCGGAACCGCTGGCCGACCGCGCGGTGCTGCCGAAGCTGGCGGCGTGCGGGTTGAGCAGCAACGCGATCTCCGCGGCCACCAAGCGCAAGTTGCGCCGCCGCCCCGACGTCCGGCTGTAACCGGCGCACGGGCCGTTCGGCTCTCATTCATTCCGTTCCTCCGGTTCGTCAGAGGTTCTGGTTCGTCAGAGGTTCTGGTTCGTCAGAGATTCTGGTCATGTTCGTTTCCTCAGAAATGGGGTGGGCAGAACGACCAGAATCAATGAGAACGCCCGCCGCGACCACATTGGAGACCACCATGCGACTGTTTTGCGCTCTCGTCCTCGCGCTGGCCGCGCCGGCGCTCCGCGCCGCGGACCCGGCCCCGCTCGACCCGCGCGGGCTGCCCGGCCCACTGGTGCTTACCGGCGGTAAGGACCTCCCGACCGACGTGCGCGACGCCTTCTTCACTCTGGCCGGCAAGGACAAGGCGAAAATCGTCGTGATCCCCACTGCCATAGCGACGGCCGACGACGCGAAGACGACCGACCCACTCGTGAAGGTGTGGGCGGACCTCAAACCGGCGTCGGTTGTGGTGCTGCACACACGCGACCCGAAGAAGGCCAACGACCCGGACTTCGTGAAGCCTCTGACCGAGGCGACGGCCGTGTGGTTCGCGAACGGCCACACCGACCGCGTACTAGACGCCTATCGCGGCACGCTGTTCGAGAAGGAACTCAAGAAGTTGCACGCGCGCGGTGGGCTGATCGGTGCGGCGGGTGGTGGCAATTCGGCGCTGGGTACCCTCGCGTTCGCGGGCGGCGCGGAGAAGCCGGTCGCGGGGTTCGGACTGCTGCCGGGCTATCTGATCGAGCGCAAAGACCAGATCGTCGGTGCCATTGCGAACAACCCGGCGCACGTCGGGGTGCGCATCCCCGACGGCGCGGGGATCGTGATCCGCGGGCGCGTAGCGCGAGTCATCGGCGACGTGCCGATTATCGTGTGCGTCGCGAAGGGCGCGGGCAAGCCGGCCGCGAACGAGGAGTACAAGGCCGGCTCGCTGATCGACCTGTGCCAGCTCCAACGGGCGGCGCTGAACCGCGCCGCGAAGGACAGCTTCCCGCCCGCGAAGCCGGCCGAACCGGAAGTGAAGAAGGGGTCACTGGTCATCGTCGGCGGAGGCGGGGCCGGGCCGGAGATTTGGAAGCGATTCATCGAACTGGCCGGCGGGTCGGACGCGCCCATCGTCGTCGTCACGAGCGCGATGGAAGACCCGCTCGCGCCGGAGTCGGTCGAGGAGAAGATCCTCAAGAAGTTCGGGGCGAAGAACGTGACCGCGCTGCACACCCGCGACCGAAAAGAAGCCGACACGCCGAAGTTCAGTGAGTCGCTGCTGAAGGCGAAGGGGGTGTGGTTCAGCGGTGGGCGGCAGTGGCGGTTCGTGGACTCTTACGAGGGCACGCTGACCGCGAAGCGGTTCCACGAGGTGCTGGCCCGCGGCGGCGTGATCGGCGGCAGCTCTGCGGGCGCGAGCATCCAGAGCGAGTACATGCCGCGCGGCCACCCGCTGGGCAACACCGTGGTTGCGGCCGAGGGCTACGAGCGCGGGTTCGGCTACCTGCCGGGGTGCGCCGTCGATCAGCACTTCTTCGCGCGCAAGCGCACGGCCGACATGACCGGGCTGATGAAGGAGTACCCGCAGTACCTGGGCATCGGGCTGGACGAGGGCACGGCCATCGTCGTGACCGGGAGCGTGGCGGAAGTGATCGGCCGGAGCAAGGTCGCGTTCTACGACACGAAGAAGAAGCCCGACGGCGACAAGGACTACGAGGAAGTGTTCCCCAACGGGAAGTACGACCTGAAAGCGCGGAAGCCGGTGAAGTGAGTCGACGGCGAACCCCGCCCGCAAGGGCGGGGTGCTCGGCAGAATCGTTGCACGCGCCCCAAACGTGGAACCTCTCACCCGGAAGTTGCCGCGTTCCCCGGTGCGGAGCCTTGACGCGCGGCCCGCGCGCCGTCAGGCTGATACCTAGCGGAATCGCGAACTTGGTTGGGAGGAGCGGTTATGTCGATCCGGCACGCGGCGCTGGCGCTGGGGGTTCTCACCGGTGCGGCCCTGTCGCTCGCTCCGGCCCAAGACGTGCCGCCGCCTGTACCGGCCGCGCCAACGGCCACCGAGAGCGCGCTGGCCGGGGCCGCGGCGTTCGCGCGCGGGGCGAGCCGCGCCAACGTCGTGCCGCAACCGTTCCGCGCGCACCTGGTCGTCGATAATCGCTACAAGGCGAAGGTCAAGAACATCGACGGAACCGAAGGGACGGACCCGCGAAACCGCACCGGCAACATCCACTGCCTCGTGTGCGAGAACGGGCTGTCGCCGGTCGTCGCGGTGTTCGTTCGCGCCGATCTCAAGGGGCTGGACGCGACCAGCGGACTGGCGAAGCTCATCAAGGGCACCGACACGCTGATCCCCAAATACCGCTCGGACAAGCTGGCCGCGATGGCGCACTTCCTCAAGCTCGAAGGCGGCCCGAAGCCGGTCGCCCTGCCCGGCGGCGACCCCGAAAAGCCCGTCATCGCCGCAAAGGAGTACCCGGACGACGAGAACCGCGACCAGTACGTGACTGAGATCAACGACTTCGCGAAGGCCGTGCTCGCGGACAACGTCCCGTTCGGCCTCGCCCCCAAGATTTCGCCCTCGGTCTCCGCGTTCGGCATCGGTGACGTACAGGTGACGGTGCTCATCTACAACCGCCTGCGCATGGTCGAGCGATGGGAGCTGAAGCTCGATGAACTGACCAACGAGAAGATCAGCGAGATACTGACCGCGACCGAAGACATGATCCGCGGGAAGCAGCCGAAGTAGTGTTTGCCTTCTGGGGCCGGCCTCTGTGAGGCCGGAGCCGAGCGAATCGTACAACACCGGGGCCACAGACCCCGTTTACAGAAATCCCTGTAAGAACGGCCGCAGCGTCTCTTCCGGGTACAGCACCCACGGGTAATCGCGGCGGCGCAGAATCGTGTTCGCCTCAACTTCGCTCCGCACGCGAGCTAACTCCGCTTCCGCGCCCGGCACTTCACTCGCGACCAGCGCCCGCATGCGCTCTTTACTCTGTTGAAGCGCCCGGAACCACTCGCGCCGCGCTGCGTGGTCGACGCGCGACGGCTCGTTCGCCGCGAACGCCTCCGTGACCGCGCCCGGCGGCAGGGCGACGTGCGGGTTCCAGCGCAGGTCGCGCACGCGGCGCGCGGCACGGGTGAGGTCGGCGGCGGTCGAAGGGAACGCCGGCAGCGGAAGGTGCAGCGTCGCGGACAGCACCTGATACGCGGGCGGCTCAATGCCGAAGTAGTCGCGAATGATGGCGTCGGTCACCTCGTCGTACTTCCCGCCGCCGATGCCGTGAATGAAGAAATCTCCCAGGCACACGCGCGCGAACAGCGTGAGCGTGAGGGCACGGGGGCGAAGCGAACGCACGTCACTCGCTGCGGTCGCGCGCTGGCGCTTGCCTGTGGCGGTGCGCTCCCAAAAGGGCGCTTCGCCCTCGGCCAACTCAGGTGCCGGGTGGTTCGCACTGCGGATGCCGTTCGCGGCGCGGTACGCGCGAATCGCGGCGTTGTAGGCGGCGCGAAATTGCGGGAGGTCCGTCAGGATGTGTTGCGCGAACCGCGCGAACGCGCGCGTCTGCGCCAGCCGGCTGACCGGCAGTTCGAGGTTATCGCAGCCCCACGCGCGTTCGCGCGCGCGCCGCGCGACGGTAAACGCTTTACCAACGGTGTTCGCGCACACGCCCAAGTAGCGATCCGCGAACGCGCCGAACAGGTTCGCATCGCGCACCGCGCGATCTTCGTAGGGCACCTCGCCATCGAAGGTGTCAAACGCGACGCTCTCCAACCGCACGGAGGCCGGGTCGCCTTCGCGGAACACCGGGACGCGGATCGTGGTGCTCTTGAGCGTGTCGTTATCGACGATGAGGTGAAGGGGAACGCCGCCGAGCTGTCGCGCGAGGCCGTTGAGCGCGAAGTTCTTCACCCACACGCCGGGGTGCGACAGTTCCGGTTGATGACCGGTGAGTAGTAGAGGGCCGTCGCTCTCACCGGCCGGCTCACGCCGGCCGTTCGCCAACTCCAGCACTTCGCGACGCGCGAGCGCGCGCAACTCACGCAGGGGTCGGCCAGCGATAAGCACGTCCGTGCGGTCGAGCAACTTGCGGTTGGCTTCGACCAGCGCGGGAATCGCGGCGAACGGCGGGTCGGCCAGCACTTCGCCGTGTGCGGTGGGGGTGCGTAACTGGCGGCTCATCCGCACGACCCCGGGCAGGCGACGCGAGCGCCACTCTCGGCCGCGGCCAGCACGTCGCGGTAGTAGGCGAGCCGCTGCTCCGGGTCGTTCATCACCCCGCCGAACGCGCGGTTCGGGTCGAGGTACAGGCGCGGCACGCCGATCTCCTTCACCCGCAGCCCGGCGCGCGCGGCCTGCACCCACAGTTGCAGCGGCATCCCCCACCCGCGCTCCGTGATGTGCAACTTGGCGAGCGCCTCGCGCCGGTACGCCTTGAACCCGCAGAACGCGTCGGTCAGGTTCAGGCCGTAGCGGGCGTTGATCTCGCGGGTGATCGTCGCGTTGATGAACCGGCGGTCGGTCGGCGCGGGCGTGTCTTGGCGGAAGTCGCGATAGTAGCGCGAGCCGGACACGATGTCGGCGTCGTGGATTGATTCGAGCAGCACGGGGATGCGCGACGGTTCGTGCTGGCCGTCGCAGTCCATCGTCACCAGCACGTCGAAGTCGCGCTCCCGTGCGAAGGCGAACGCCGAGACGAGTGCCGCCCCGTAGCCGCCGTTGGCGCTGTGGTCGATGCGGTGCAGGCCCGATTCGCAGTCGAGCAGTTCGGCGGTGCCGTCGGTGGAGCCGTCGTTCACAACGAGGATGTCGGGCGAGTACCGGCGCACCTCGGCCAGCACGTCGCGAACGTGCTTCGCCTCGTTATAAACCGGGATCGCGGTGAGAACGCGCATGGGGAAGTTCCGCGGGTCAAGATGTCCCATTCTACGCCGGCCGCGCGGCCGGTGTTGCGCGAAACCGCCCGCGGCGGTTTCCTTGGTGGGGCAAGCCTCCGGGCACGCCCGCGCGTAGAAAGAACCGCCATGCCAACTGTAGCCCGCAAGCTGCTGGAGCTGATCCGGTTCAGCCACACGATCTTCGCGTTGCCGTTCGCGCTGCTCGCGGCGGCGTTGGCGTGGGCCGACGAACCGTTCCGCTGGCCCGACCTCGCCGGCGTGCTGCTGTGCATGGTGTTCGCCCGCAGCGCGGCGATGGCCTTTAACCGCGTCGCCGACCGACACATCGACGCCAAGAACCCGCGCACCGTCGCGCGCCACCTGCCCGCCGGTACGCTGTCGATCGCGGTCGTGTGGGGCTTCACCCTGCTCTGCTGTCTTGCGTTCGTGGCCTCCACCCTGCTCTTTCAGTTGCGAGAGCCGGCGAACCCGTGGCCGCTGTACCTGAGCGGGCCGGTGCTGCTGTTCGTGCTCGGCTACTCGCTGGCGAAGCGGTTCACCAGCCTCGCGCACTTTTGGCTCGGAGCGGCGCTGATGCTCGCCCCGGTCGCGGCGTGGATCGCGATTCGCGGGTTCGTCGATATGGCCGTGCCGGTGCTGATCGGCGGCGCGGTGGCGTTCTGGGTGAGCGGGTTCGACATCCTGTATGCGTGTCAGGACGCCAAGTTCGACAAGGAGACGGGCCTGCACAGCGTCCCGGCGCGGTTCGGCATCCCGGCCAGCCTACGGATCGCCGCCGTGTGTCACACGGTGATGTTCGGTATGCTAATCGGGCTGTACTTCGCTTCGCCGCGCCTGAGCGGCGTGTTCCTCGCGGGACTGGTCGCGGTCGGCGCGCTGTTGGTGTACGAGCACAGCCTCGTTCGCGCCGACGACCTGACCCGCGTGAACCGGGCGTTCTTCCACGTCAACGGCGTCATCAGCCTGGGCCTGTTGGCAGTAGTTCTGGTGCAATTGGCGGTGAGGTGATCGGGGTGTCGGCCTTGCTCCGGGCGCGTCTCCGAACTTCGCTTTCATCCTGCTGAACGCGGACTCGACGTTGCTCCGCTTGTGGTCGTGCTTCAGGAACGCGTCGCGGTTGAGCGAGAAGCCACAAACATCTTCTCGAACAGCCCGCCGATGCCACCCGTCACTTCGCGGTCCCAAACGGGCACTCGTCCGCTACCAACTCAGAACTCGTACCCGATGCGGAGGCCGTAGAAGTCGGCGGTTCCGCGCGGGCCGGTGCGCGGGGTCTGGAACGCGCGGACGTAGTTCGCCGTCATCCGCAGGTAGGCGTTCAGGTACCAGTTCACGCCGAGCGTCAGGTCGGTGACGCGCCCGCCGCGGATACCGCCACTGTTCAGGTCGAGGTGTGAAACCCGCGCGGCCAGTTCCCACGCGCCCGGCCCCAGCGCGACGCCGTTCGCGTCGCGGCGGATGAAGTCGCGGCGCGGCACGATCCGTTCGAGGGTGCCGGTCGTCTTCCGGTACTGCCGGCTCTCGCCGGTCAGCAGCACGCTCCCCATCGCGTACCACGATTGGAAGTACACCGCGCCGCTGCGGTAGGTGTCCACCGGTACGAGTACGTATTCAGCCTGCGCCGACAGCGGGCCGTGGATCAGCAGCAGTTCCGCGCCGACGAGCTGATAAAAGCCCGCGCCGATGTTGCCCGAATCGACGAAGTTCGGGACGTTGGGGGTGGCCGCACCGAGCCGCACTTCCGGGCGCACCTGGAACCGCACCTGACCGGCCTTCGTCGCGCGCGCTGAGTACGCGGCCCCGATGTGGACGAGGTCCGCGCCGGCGATCGTCTCCTCGTACCACGGGAGGAACGTCGCACGACCGGTGATCGCGGCACGGAAGTCGTTCCCCGTGTCGTCGCCAAAGGCGTCGCTGTCGGTGTGGAACGCCCCCAGCGCCCACGTCCCGCGCTGGTCGGCGAAGGTGTTGTTCGCCATCACACCGAGGTTGCGGCCCGGCGCGATCGGCTCCGTCGGCAGCGCGCGTTCGAGGACCGTGACGAACCGGTTCTGACTGTATTGCTCCAGGCCGAACGGCTCGAAGAAGTGCCCGACGCGGACGCGGCCCAGGCCCGGCACGTCGTTCAGCCCGATGAACACGTCGATGAACGACGGCCGCCCTTGCAGCGCGAAGTCCATCGCGATGCGGTACTCGAACGGCCCGTAGTCGCCGTACATACCGAACCGGGCGCGGCGGAACGTGGCCCCGTCGGGGATGCTGCCGACCGCGCGGCGGTTGTCCACGTCCTGATCGGACCAGAGCGCGTCCGCCTGAATCTGCATCATCCAGTTGACGGTCGGCTTCTTCGCGGCGTCGGCCTGCTTCGCCTTTGACCGCTTCACCTCTCCTTCGAGGTCGTTGACGCGGCGCATCAGGTCGGTGAGCGGGTCCGGCGCGGCCGGTTCCGGCAACTCAGGGACGCGCAGCTCTTGCGCGCCGGCGCGCCCGGTGATCGCGCAAGCGACCACGACGAGCGCGAACGTTCCGGCGCGAAGCGCGGGCATGGTGACAAATCCGGGCGGGGCAGCGGAGGCCGGGATTTAGCCGCCCCGCCCCACCCGGTCAAGGCGAAGCGCGTCAGCTCAGCGCCGCGCGGGTCCGCTTCACCAGCCCCGAATCCGGCGCGCCGCTGCCCTTCAGCCAAAACACACTCGCGGCCAGGAACCGGTCGCGCCACTCCGGCGCGATGAAGCTGGCGTCTTCGAGTACCGCGGAGCTGAACTTGTAGTCGTGCGCGTCGGTACCCTTCAGGAAGATCAGCCGCCGGGCCTCGTCGGTCAGCTCCTTCGCCTTCGTGCGGTCGCCCTTCAACACCGTGAGCGCCGTCCGCGCGGCCTTCTCCTTGTTCTTCGACAACTCGGCGTACACTTCGCCGACCGTAAACAGGCGCTCTTCCTCGTACACCGCGAGTTCGTCGATCTTCGCGTCGCCCACCTTCCCACGGGCCGCCATCGCGTCGCGGAACAGCGGCACGAACGACGCGGCCTGGAGCAGGAGGAGCTTCCGCAGTTCGGCGTCGCCGGTGGTGCGCGCGGCGTAGTGGAGCGCGTTGAGCGTCGTGAGCGCGTGCAGGCTGACGATGCCCGGTTGCCGCATCAGCAGTTCGGCACCACCGAGGAACAGCCCGTCCCAGAGAACCCGCGGGCGCTCGCCGTACATCAGCGCGCGGTTCGCCTCGTCCCCCATCTCGTCGGCGCTCGCGGTCCGGAGCGATTTGAGGATCGTTTGGGTCGCTTCGGGTTTGGTCGCGTCGCTCACGCGGCGCGGCGTGCTCGCGGCGCGCAGGCGCTCGGCGTTCTTGCGGCCCGGCTGGTCCGGGGCGAGGTCGTCCTTCGCCGGGTTCTTGCCGTCGTGCTTGAGCAGCGCGAATGCCAGCGACCGCAGCACCGGCTCCGCGTGCTGCCAGCCGATCACATCGAGCGTGCGGAAGGCGTTGGCGACGTAGATGATCTTGTGGCCGATGTCGCGGAAGTCGCGGCTGCCGTACTTCGCGAACAGGTCGAACAGGTCACCCGCGGTCGCGGTTCGCGCCAGCCCCGCGACCGCGACATCCGCCGCGTCCACGTCCCAGTTGTCCATCGCGGTGGTGAACGCCGCGCGTGCCATCCGCGGAGAAGCCGGCACTTTCGCGTCGTCGACCGGCTTCATCCGCCAGCCGCTCTCGTCGGCGTTCTTGGCCTGCGCGTCCTTGAAGTTGTCGAGCGCCCAGAACAGCGGGAGCCAGCGCTCCTTGTCCGGGGCCGCGAGCGCCGCCTGGTGCGCGGCGTTCACGACCAGCACCGCGTGGAACTTGAACCCGACGTTGGGCCGGGGCCGCACGTTCCGCACGCCCGCGAGCAGCAGCCCGCCCAGCACCTCGCGGTACGACAGCCCCTTCTTGATGCGTGTACCCATCTCTTCGAGCAGCTTCGCCCGCGGCACGTCCTCGATGAGGCGCACGAGCGGTTCGATCTCCGGCGCGAGCGCGACCAGGTTCGGGTCGACCTTCGCGTCGGCCGCGGAGACCCCCGGCAGGTCGGTCAGGAACGTGAGACCGCCGAGCGCGGCCGACGACTGGAGGAACGCACGCCGATCGGGAGAGGTGGACACGACATCGCTCCGGGAGAGGTGAAGGTGGCGACAGGGGAGATTGTATCACGGACGAAGTCACGAACCGAGGCTCGCGCTTGTTCGCTCGCCGGGGTCGGGTATCATGGGCGGTTGCTCCACACCCTCGCCGCGCGGGTCTCTCCCATGCCGTTCCGCCGCGCACTTCTCGCGCTCGCACTGCTCTCCGCCGCGGCCCGCGCCGACGCGAAGCCGACCGCGAAGCCGACCGCGGAGCAAATCGAGTTCTTCGAGAAAAAGGTACGCCCGGTCCTCGTGAAGAACTGCTACTCGTGCCACGGCGACAACCCGAAGAAGCTCAAGGGCAAACTGGCGCTCGACACGCGCGACGGGCTTCTCACGGGCGGCGTGTCTGGCCCCCCGATCGTGCCGGGCAAGCCGGACATGAGCCTGCTAATTGAAGCCGTGCGGGGCAAAGGCCCCTATCCCAAGATGCCACCAGACGGAAAGCTGAAAGCGGAAGAGATCGCGGACCTCGAAGCGTGGGTGAAGATGGGCGCGCCCGACCCGCGCGACGGCAAAGTTGCGACGAACCGCATCGACCTGGAGAAGGCGAAAGAATACTGGGCGTTCAAGCCGGTCGCGCGGCCCGTTGTTCCGAAGGGGAGCGCGAACCCCATCGACGCCTTCATTCTCGCCAAGCTCGAAGCGAAAGGATTGAAGGCCGCACCGCCGGTCGACAAGCGCGCGCTGATCCGCCGCGCGACCTACGACCTCACCGGCCTGCCGCCCGCGCCCGACGAGATCGACGCCTTCCTCCAGGACGAGTCGCCCGAAGCGTTCGCGAAGGTGATCGACCGGTTGCTCGCGTCGAGCGCCTACGGCGAGCGCTGGGGCCGGCACTGGATGGACGTGGTCCGCTACGCCGACACCGCGGGCGACAACTCGGACTACCCCATCCCGCAGATGTACCGCTACCGCAACTGGATCATCGACGCCTTCAACCGCGACCTGCCCTACGACGAGTTCGTCCGCCAGCAGATCGCCGGCGACTTGCTCCCGCACAAGGACGAGGCCGACCGGCAGGCGAAGATCATCGCGACCGGCTACCTGGCGAACACCCGGCGCTTCGGTTCTTACGAGGAGGCGCGCTACCCGTGGTACCTGACCTACGAGGACCAGATCGACAACCTCGGGCGCACGTTCCTCGCGCTCACGATCAACTGCGCCCGCTGCCACGACCACAAGTTCGACCCCATCAGCCAACACGACTACTACGCCCTCTACGGCTTCTTCAGCAGCACGCGCTACCCGCGACCCGGCATCGAACTGGACAAGGTGCAGCGCGACTTCGTACCGCTCGCATCCGGCGACACCATCGCGACCTTCGAGAAGGACCGGAACGCGAAGCTCGCCGACCTCGACGCTAAGGTGAAGGCCGCGACCGCGGAGAAGAGCGCCGCCGAGAAGGAACTGGCCGGCGCGGAGAAGATCGCGGACGAAGACGCGCGCAAGGCCAAGATCGCGGAGGGCAACCGCAAGGTGGATGCGCTCAAGCAGAAGATCAAGACCGCGCAACAAGAGCTGGAGCGGTTCGCGAAGCAAACGCTTCCGTTCGAGAACGCCTACGCTGTTGCGGAGGGCAAGACCGAGGGCAAGCGGAAGGTCGGCAACGCTCATGTTCAGGTCAAAGGCGACCCGGAGCGCATCGGGCCGGAAGTGCCGCGCCGGTTCCCCGACGTGCTGGGTGGCCACGCGCTCCCCGCAACCGAGAAGGGCAGCGGTCGGCTGCACCTCGCGAACTGGCTCACCGACCCGAAGAACCCGCTCACCGCGCGCGTGATGGTCAACCGCGTCTGGCAGTACCACTTCGGCAGGGGACTGGCGAAGACCGCGAGCAACTTCGGCGTCATGGGCCAACCGCCCACGCACCCAGAGTTGTTGGATTACCTCGCGTCGCACTTCGTCGAAGAGAAGTGGTCACTGAAGGCGATGCACAAACTCATCATGCTGTCGAGCACCTACCAACAATCGAGCGCCGACAACGAGGCCAACACGAAGCTCGACGTGGCGAACGACTACCTCTGGCGCTTCGACCGCCGCCGGCTGGACGCGGAGAGCGTCCGTGACACGCTGCTCGCGGTGAGCGGGAACCTCGATCGCGCACCGGGTGGCGCGCACCCGTTCCCCGATCCGAAGTCGTGGGGCTTCACGCAGCACAACCCGTTCAAGGCGGTGTACGACACGAACAAGCGCAGCGTGTACGTGATGCAACAACGGTTCGCGCGGCACCCGTTCTTCGGCCTGTTCGACGGCGCGGACACCAACACCGGCACCGACCGTCGCCTCGTCAGCACCACGCCGCTGCAAGCGCTGTACCTGATGAACGACCCGTTCGTTCACGCACATGCGAAGGCCTTCGCGGGGCGCGTCCAGAAGGAAGGCAAGGACGACGCGGCCCGTGTGACGCGCGCGTTCGTGCTTCTGTATGGGCGTGTGCCGACCGACGATGAGGTGAAGGCGACAACGGAGTATGTGGCGAAGTTGGGCGGGACCGATCGCGCGTGGGAGAGCCTCACGCGGGCGCTGTTCCTCAGCAACGAGTTCGTGTATGTGGAGTGAGGAAATGCCGTGACGGAGTTCGTCCAACTACTGAATCGCGGCGGGGTGAACGCGAACCCCGGTGCCAGCGGCGCGGACTTCGGAGCGTTCGAGCGCGAGACCGGACTCGTGCTCACGCCCGATTTGCGCACGATGTACTCGCGCGCGAACGGAGTGCGCATCAACAGCCGCGGCGCGCTCGAGCTGCTGCCGCTGGACCGGGTTGCTTCTTACGTTTCCTCGTTTCACTCGTTCGGCACCCCGAGCTGTTGGGGCTATTTCCCGTTCACCGATCTCAACGACTCGAACCCGCACTGCGTGTGCCTCGGCGGGCCGGTCGCGGGATACGTCGCACGCGTGTTCCACGACGACACGGCCGCGCTCGAATACCGCAGCGTGCGCTCGTTCGTCCGAACCGTCCTCGGCGTAATCGACTTGGGCGACGAAGTGAGTGAGGACGACGAGGGTGCGTCGCTGTGGAGCCTGTCCCGAGAGTTGCGCCCGGACACGACCGATCGCACAGCGGCTGACGTTGCGACCGCTCACGCGCTGCTCGCGTTCGCAGACGCACTCGAACCGGCCACCGTAGAGCGCGCGGACGCGGAGCGGTGGGCGATCACGCTGTTCTCTGAAAATCAGGTCGCTGTGGTCGCACAGTTGCTCGACACCGGCGACGAGTACCGGCGCAGAGAGGCGATTCAGAAACTTGATGCCATGACGACCCCGCAAGCGGCGACTGCGATTCAGCATCACAGAACCGAAATGCGCACGTTCGTTCGGCAAGTGGCAGACGCACTCGGGGCCGCCGGGCTGACCGTCGAGGTACGGGGTGAGAGTGTGCGCGTCGAGCCGGGGCGCGTCCACCTCAACGTGCCGACGTTCTTCACGCGCCGCCGGTCACCCACAATCATGGCCGACATCGTGCAACGGGTCCGCGAACTGATTGCGCACAAGACGCAGGGCAACGCATGACGACCCTCACACCACTTCCCTCCCGTCGCGCCGCGCTGCGCTCGATGCTCGGCGCGTCGCTCCTGCCGGCCATCGCCTCGGAGCTGTGCGCAGCGCCCGACCCGCTCGCGCCCAAGAAGTCGCACTTCGCGGCGAAGGCCAAGCGCGTCATCTGGCTGTTCAGCACCGGCGGCGTGTCGCAGATGGACACGTTCGACCCGAAGCCGAAGCTGTTCGCGGCCGACGGCAAGACGCTCGGCGTCGGCGGCGGGCTGTCCAACGAAAAGCGCCCGCTGCTGAAGCCGCGGTGGGCGTTCAAACCCGGCGGCAAGTGCGGCACCGTGATCAGCGACCTGTTCCCGCACCTGCGCGACCGCATGGACGACATCTGCCTGATTCGCTCGATGAACAGTGACAACAACGAGCACTTCCAGGCCACGCTCGCGATTCACACCGGGTCGTTCTTCATCGCGCGGCCCAGCATCGGCAGTTGGATCAGCTACGGCCTCGGCACGGTGAACCGGAACCTGCCGTCGTTCGTCGTGCTCGCGCCGCACCTGCCCTACGCCGGCACGCAGGTGTTCGCCAACGACTTCCTCCCCGCGTACCACCAGGGCACGCGCGTCGTCCCCGGCAAGGAGCCGGTGCCGAACGTGAAGCGCCAGAAGGACACCGAAGCGTTGCAGGAGATGGAACTCGGCTTCGCGGACGCGCTCAACAAGAAGCACCTCGCGGCGCGCGGCGGCGCGGACGAACTGGCGGCGCGCGTGCGCACATTCGAGACCGCGTTCAAGATGCAGTTCGAATCGCCCGAAGCGTTCGACATCTCGAAGGAGACCGACGAGACGCTGAAACTGTACGGCACCGACCGCAAGGACACCGAGAGCTTCGGGTGGCAGTGCCTCATCGCGCGGCGGCTCGCGGAGCGCGGCGTGCGGTTCATCGAACTGATCGACAGCAGCTCCTCGAAGAACTGGGACTCGCACGGTGACGTGGGCGAGCACGAACCGCTGGCGAAGAAGATCGACAAGCCCATCGCCGGCTTGCTCCAAGACCTGAAGCGGCTCGGGATGCTCGACGACACGCTCGTGGTGTGGACGACCGAGTTCGGTCGCACCCCGGGCCAAGACGGACCGAAGGGCCGGGGCCACCACCCCGCGTGCTTCTCGTCGTGGCTCGCCGGCGGCGGCACCAAGCCGGGCCTCGCCTACGGCAAGACGGACGACATCGCCGCGACGGTCGCGGAGAACAAGGTTCACGTCCACGACTTCCACGCCACGATCCTGCACCTGCTCGGCCTCGACCACGAGAAGCTGACCTACCGTCACGCCGGCCGCGACTTCCGCCTCACCGACGTGTACGGCGAAGTGGTGAAAGACATCTTGAAGTAGTTCCCCCGCTCGGCGCACGATTCGGGTAGCATGGTCTGTGCTGCCAAGGTCCTCCCGCCTGCTCTCCGGTCGCGGAGTGAGTCCCGTCATGACGTGCGTTCGACTGTTTCTCGTTCCCGCGCTCGCAATCGTGCTGTCCGCCGTCGGGCACGGCGACCCGCCCGCGCCGGTGCCGAAGGACGCGCCCAAGCCGCTCGATGCCAGCGCGAAAACGTTCCTGCAAGCGCACTGCCTCGCGTGTCACGGCGGGGCGAAGCCGAAGGGCGGGGTCGCGCTCGACAAGCTCACCGCGGACCTCTCCAACAAGGCCAATCGCGACACGTGGCTCGCGGCGCTGGAGCAAGTGAAGGCAGGCACGATGCCGCCCGAAGGCAAACCGGTGCCCGTCACGAAGGACACCGACGCGCTTCAGGCGTGGGTGAATAAGCAGCTCGAAACAGCGGAGGTGGAGCGGCGCGCCACGCAAGGCCGCTCCACCGTGCGGCGGCTCAATCGCGTCGAGTACCAGAACACCGTCCGCGATTTGCTAGGCATCGACCTGGACTTGCAGGAGATGCTCCCCGCGGACTCAACGGCCAACGGCTTCGACAACAGCGGCGAGGCGCTGCACGTCTCCTCGTTCCTATTAGAGAAGTACCTGGAAGCCGCCGATACCGCGCTCGGCCTCGCGATCGCGAACAACCCGCAACCGCCGGTCGCGAAGAAGCGGTACAGCCTCAAAGATCAGCACACGGTGAAGTCAACGACCGAAAGCGTGTACCGGATTGAAGGCGACACGGTGACGTTGTTCAGTTCGTCGGCGTGGAACGCGGTCCACATCTACCAGTTCTACCCGCCGGATCGCGGCCGGTACCGGTTCCGCATCTCCGCACAGGCGGTGCAGAGCAACGGCAAGCCGATCACCTATCGGGTTTCCGTTGCCGGCAAGCGTGAGGCGGGCAAAAGCGGTCTCGTCGGCTACTTCGACGCGCCCGCCGATAAGCCAACTGTCGTCGAGTTTGTCGAGTTCATGGAACCGCGGACGACGATCCACATCCTTCCGTATGGGCTGACGAACGCGCAGACCGTGAACAAGATCGGGGCCGACAAGTACGAAGGGCCGGGCATGGCGGTGCAGTTCGTGGAGATCGAGGGACCGCTGCACGACGCGTGGCCGCCCGCGAGCCACAAGCGCATCTTCGGCGATTTGGAGCAGAAACCGTCGCCGGTCTTCAACAACAGCAAGCGCGTCGAGGTCGTTTCGAACAACCCCGAAGCCGACGCCGAGAAGGTTCTGCGCGACTTCGCTCGCCGCGCCTTCCGCCGCCGCGTGACCGACGCCGACGTGAAGCCGTTCCTCAATCTGGTGAAGGCGAAGCTGGCCGCGAAGCACTCCTTCGAGAAAGCGGTTCGCGTTGGCGTCGCTGCGATCATGGTGTCGCCGAACTTCATCTTCCTGCGTGAGAAGCCGGGCAAGCTCGATGACTTCGCGCTCGCGTCGCGCTTGAGCTATTTTCTCTGGAGCACGATGCCGGATGAGGAACTGCTGACGCTCGCGGAGAAGGGGAAGTTGTCGCAACCCGAGACGCTCCGCGCGCAGGTCGAGCGGATGCTCAAGCACCCGAAGGCGGGCGCGTTCACCGAGCATTTCGTCGGGCAGTGGCTGGGCTTGCGCGACATCGATTTCACAGAGCCGAGCCATTTGCTGTATCCCGAATTCGACCACATGCTGAAGGTGTCGATGATCCGCGAGACGGAACTGTTCTTCGCGGAGGTACTGAAGAACGACATGAGCCTGACGAACTTCGTGGATTCGGATTGGACGATGCTCAACGCGCGGCTCGGAAAGCACTACGGCATCCCCGGCTCGGACGGGTTCGCGTTCCGCAAGGTGAAACTCCCACCGGGCACCCATCGCGGCGGCGTGCTGACGCACGCGAGCGTACTGAAGGTGACAGCCAACGGCACGACCACGTCGCCGGTCACACGCGGGGTGTGGGTGATGGAGCGCATGCTCGGACTGCCGCCGCCGAAGCCGCCCGCCGATGTGCCCGCCATCGACCCGGACATTCGCGGGGCGACGACGATCCGCGAGCAACTCGCCAAGCACCGACAGGACCGCTCCTGCGCCAACTGCCACAGCAAGTTTGACCCCGCGGGCTTCGCGCTGGAAAGCTTCGACGTGATCGGCGGCTGGCGCGACAACTACCGAACCACCGGGAACGGTAAGCCCGTGACCGTGGACGGCCGCCGGATGCCGTATCACGAGGGGAAGAAGGTCGATGCGTCGGACGTGTTCAACGGCGAGAAGTTCGCCAACATCGACGAGTTCAAGCAACTGCTGCTGAAGGACAAGGACCAACTCGCCCGCGCCTTGGCCGCGAAGTTGTTGACCTACGCGACCGGCGCGGCCCCCGAAGTGAGCGACAGGGTCGAGATCGAAGCGATCGTGAAGAAGACACGCGAGAAGAACTACGGGTTCCGCACGCTCGTTCACGAGATCGTGCAGAGCAAGATGTTTCAGCACAAGTAGGACAGGCTTCCAGCCTGTCCCGATCAAGAATGACAGGCTGGAAGCCTGTCCTACAAAGGCTCCCCATGAAACTCTCTCGCCGAACGTTTCTCCGCGCCGCGGGGGTCTCGCTCGCACTTCCTCTATTGGAAGTGAACGCCGTCGGCGCGCCGATACCGAAGGTTCCGCGGCGGATGGTGTGCATTAACACGCCGCTGGGGTTGCACCCGGCCGCGTTCTTCCCCGAGAAGGCCGGCAAGGACTACGCGCTCTCGCCGTACCTGGACGTCGTCAAGGACTTCCGCGAAGACTTCACGGTCATCTCGGGGCTGTCGCACCCGGATGTCGGGCCGAGCCACGACTCCAACTACAGCTTCCTGACCGGCGCGCCGCACCCGGAGCAACGCGCCGGGTTCAAGAACACCGTTTCGCTCGACCAGTTCGCGGCCGACTTCCTGCACGGCCAGACCCGTTTTGCAAGCCTGCCGCTCTCGTGCGAGGGCTTCGGCCTGGCCTGGACTAAGAGTGGCGCGCCGGTGCCCACGGAGTCGTGGCCGTCGAGCGTGTTCGCCAAACTGTTCATCGAGGGCCGACCCGACGAGGTCGAAGCACAGAAACGCCGGTTGCAAGACGGGCTAAGTATCCTCGACACGGTGCGCGAACAGGCGAAAGACGCGCGCGACGCGGTGGGCGCACGCGACCGCGAAAAACTCGACGAGTACTTCACCAGCGTGCGCGAACTCGAACAGTGCCTGGCGCAGAACGAGGCGTGGGCGAAGAAGCCCAAGCCGAAGGTGGACGCCAAGCCGCCCCAGAATGTCCAGAACTCCACCGACTTGATCGCCGAGACGCGGGTGTGGTTCGACCTCATGCACCTGGCGTTACAGACCGACTCCACGCGCCTGGTGACTCTGCAACTGTTGGGCACGAGCGGTGTGCCGCCCATTCCGGGGGTGTCGCTGGGTCACCACGACCTGTCGCACCACGGCAAGGACCCGACCAAGATCGACCAGCTCAAGAAGCTCGAAACCGAGAAGATGAAGACGCTACGCGACTTCCTCAAGAAACTGAAGGAGACGAAGGAGGACGGCTCGACACTGCTCGACCGCACCACGGTGTTCTTCAGCAGCAACCTCGCCGACGCCAGCACGCACGGCGTGAAGAACCTGCCGATCCTGCTCGCCGGCGGCGGCTTCAAACACGGCAGCCACCTCGCCTTCGACACCAAGAAGCACCCGCCGTTGTGCAACCTGTTCGTCTCTATGCTCCAACGCCTCGGCCTCGAAGTGGACAAGTTCGGCACCAGCAAGGGCACGCTCACGGGCCTGGAGATGGTGGGGTGAAAGCAAGAAGAGTGCCGTACCCTCAGCTACCACCGGATATGGATGGGCGTCATGGCCGAATGGATCTACTGTGCGACGAACTTCCATGTCGATGCAGAGAAAACAGCAAGCCTGTTGCGTTCGCATCGAGCTATCTTCTGTCAGGGACGGCACACGGACCCCGCACCCGTCGCCGGTGAAAGGGTGTGGCTTGTCTGGCGGTGGAACCACGACGCGAAGCAGACAATCCTCCTCGGACTCGGAAAGCTCGTCAATCACGGGGATGACGAGACAGCCGTCTACTGGAGGGATTCAGATGAACCGGGCTTACTCGCAGCATCACACTCAGTGGGGTACTTGCGGAAAGGAGCTGACACCGAGTTCCTTGTCCTACAGGAAACGAGGCGGGTGCTGGACGCATTCCCTATCGCCAGGGAAATTGGATCGCTCGAGGGCGGATTGAATCTTGCCACAGCCGACGCCTTGCATGGATTGCTGGGAGCGTTGCACGGTGCCTGATTCATTGGCGAATTGCCAATGCTCGGCGTGTTGTTCACGATCAGCAAAGGGAGATTGTGAGGCCAAGCGTACGCCCCTACTTTGTGGGGCGGGCCTCTGGCCTGCCAAAGTGTTTGCAGGCCAGAGGCCCGCCCCACACAAATCACTTACGCCAGTACAGCGATTCCTTGCCCACGGTGTATTTCACGTCCAGGTGCTTCGTTTCCAGACGCTTTTCGCCGGTCGCGAGCGACTTCAGGCCGGCTTCGTTGATGCCGCTGGTGAGAAGCGTGCGCTCGACCGGGTACGGGGCCTTGCCCGTCAGGAACATCTCTTCCGCCTTCGACATCAGCGCCGCGGAGTAGGTCACGTTCGGCGTCGGCGGCAGGTGGAACAGCACCGACAGCGGTTCCTTCTGCCCCTTAATGCGGGCCGCGAAGTTGAAGTCTTTGACCAGCCCGTTGAGCAGCAACATCGTTGATTTGAGGCCGTCGGCGTACTCGACGCGATGCGCGACCGGTTCCTTCACCCACTCCTTCATCTGCGCGAGCGTCGGGTAGCGGTGGCTGGTCGCGGTCGGTTGCGCGAGCGTCTGACTTCGCGCCAGGCACGCCTCGAACAGTTCCGCGGTCCCCTTTTCGGCGATCAGTTTCCACACGCTCTCGCCCTTCAGCCCCTGCACCGCAACCACCCCGGTTTCACCGCCCTTGCGCCGCTCGGCCATGCACTGAATCGTCTCGTGCGCGTGGAAGTCGTACACGTCGTACCCACCGAACGCGACGCACATCACCTCTTCCACTTCCGCGCCGTGTGGCATGTCGAGGTCGGGCATGCGCCACGTCACCGGCAGCGACGAACCCGCGAGGAACGGAAACTTCATCTTCCGCGAGATGTCGACCATCTCCTTCGCCCACTCGAACTTCCACGACAGGTGTTTGTCGTTGAAGACCGGCGCGGCGCGACCGCCCTTCGCGAACACGTCGGTGATCTTCTTGAAGAACTCGTATCGCGGGTACTTGATCTGGTTGAACTCGTTGCGGTCGTACTTGCCGTGCTCGCCGATCAGCAGCACCGCGTCCACCGCGAGCGCCTTCCCGGCGCAGCACAGCGCCTCGTCGATGGTCGGGTAAATCTTGAAGCCGAACTCCTTCGCCCGGCCGGCGCTCAGGTCGGTCTCCGGCTTCTGATCGACGAACGCGGACACCACCTCAATCGGCGGCCGGTGCCACTTCCCCTCGACGGGGTAGCCGTGCAGGAACCGCTCGGCCATGTGCCAGGCGTGGCTGCGGTCGTGCCAGATGTTGGTGACCACCGCGAGCTTCTTCTTCGCGGGTTCGGCGGCGTACAGGTGTGGGGCGAGCAGAGCCGCGCCCGCGGTGCCGAGGAACGTTCGTCGCGTGTGCATGGCGGACCTCGTTGGAGAATACGCCGACTGTAACCGCGCGCGTGAACTGGTACAACAGTCCCATTCCCACGAGGCCGGGCCATGCTCACCACGAAGACCCGCAAGCGCGATTTCCCTTCGCTCGAAGGCAAAACGTACCTGAACACGGCGGCCGAGGGCATCCCGCCGCTCGCTGTCGGCGAGGCACTTCAGCAGTATTTCGCGGACAAGCAAGACGGGTTCGACGGCCGCAAGGCGCACGCGGCGCAGTGGGAGGCCGCGAAGGCGCTCACGGCCGAGTTCTTCGGCCTCACGCCGGCGGAAGTCGGCATCTGCTCGTGCTCGTCCGAAGCGTACAACCTCGCGGCACTCGCGCTGAAGCTGAAGAAGGGCGACGAGGTCATCGTCAACGACCTCGACTTCCCCGCCAGCTCGACGCCGTGGATTCAGCAGTCGTGCCCGGCCACGGTGAAGGTGTGGCGGAATCTCAGCGGTGCGCTCCGCAACGAAGACCTCGTCCCGCTGCTGACGCCGAAGACGCGGCTCGTCACGGTGTCGCTGGTCAGCTTCTACACCGGGTTCCGCATCACGCTGCCGGAGGTGATCGCCAGCGTGAAGAAGCGGTCGAACGCGATGGTCGCGGTGGACGTGACGCAGGCGCTCGGCCGCATCCCGCTGGACCTGACCGGCGCTGACCTGATCGTGAGCAGCACACACAAGTGGATCCTGTCGTCGCACGGCGGCGGGCTGGTCGGCGTGCCGAAGGCGCGCACGGCGGAGTGGACCGCGCCGGCCGGCGGCTGGTTCAACCTGGAAGACGCCTTCGGCCCAAAGAGCTTCGAGAGCGTGAAGAGCAAGCCGGGCGCGGCCAGCTTCATGGTGGGGATGCCGAACTACCCCGCGCTGTACGCGATCCGCGCCGGGCTAGATTACCTCAAGGGCGTGGGCGTGGCGAACATCGACGCGCACGCCCGCCCACTGGTGCTGCACTGCCTCGAAGAGTTGAAAAAGCTCCCCGTTGAAGTGCTGACGCCGGACGAGCCGGAGCACATCGCCGGCATCCTGGCGTTCAAGCACCCGAAGGCCGAGGAGATTCAGAAGCGGCTGCACGCGGCCGGCGTCCACCTGATGAACCCGGCCGGCCGGCTCCGCATCTCGATCCACGGCTACAACACGACGGCCGATGTCGAGAAGCTGATAAAGGAACTGAAAGCGGCACTGAAGTGAGTGCGAAGTCACCAATGGCTCACTCACCCTGAGAGCTTCACAACCGCCCCTTCCCTCGTGCGCACGTCGGGCAGGAGCGTCGTGCCCAGCCCCGGCTTCGTGGGCGCGAGGAAGTGGCCGGCTTCCATCACCGGCAGTTCGGTCACGAGGTCGGGGTAGTTCACCCGCATGTAGGCGCGAACCGATTCCTGGTAGATGGCGTTGGGCGCGTTCAGCGCGAGGTGGATGCCGGCGTACAGCGTGAACGGCCCGGTGCAGTCGTGCATCGCGACCGGCCTCTTGTACACCTCCGCCATCGCGCACACCTTCTTGCACTCGGTGATGCCGCCGGCCCACGTCGGGTCGATCATCACGATGTCCGCGGCCTGCTTCTCCAATAGCGGCTTGTACTCGTAGCGAGTGGCAAGGTACTCGCTCGCGAGAATCGGGCACGTCGTCCCGCGGCGCAGTTCGGCCAGCGCGTCGATGTCGTCGGCACGCATCAGGTCTTCGAGCCACGCGGGCTTGAACTCTTCCAGCGCGCGGGCGATCTTGAGCGCCGCGGGCAGTGACCACAGGCCGTGGCCCTCGACCATGATTTCCATGCGGTCGCCGGCCACTTCGCGAATCTTGCGGAACGGTTCGAGCGCGCGGTTCAGGTCGGCCGCGCTGATGTCGTGCCCGCCGAGCGAGCGCAGGTTCGGCTCGAACATGCCGCGAAACGACCGCCAGTTGTCCCACCCGGTGCCGGGGTAGTGGGCGACGTAATCGAACGGCCACAGCTTCATGCCCGTGAAGCCTTCGGAGAGCAGTTCGAAGGCGAGTTCGTCCGGGCGCTCCATGAACGCGATCAGGTCTTCGCACTTGCCGGTCGAATCGCTGGTGCCGTAGCCGACGCTCCCCTTCGCCGCGCGGCCGTAGTTCGGCCCGCCGCAGGTGTTGTACGTGCGGATGCGGTCGCGCACCGCGCCCCCGAGCACCTGCCACACGGGCATCCCCGCGGCCTGCCCCAGGATGTCCCAGAGGCACACGTCGAGAGCCGACAGAGCGCGCAGCTCCGCGCCCTTCCCGACGATGTGCGCGATGACTTCGTACAGGCGTCGCCAGTGCAATTCGATGGCGAGCGGGTCGTGGCCGACGAGCATCGGCGCGGCGAACTGGTGGATGAACCCGGCGACCGCGTCCGGCATGTAGCATGTGTCCGCGTACCCGACGAGGCCCGCGTCGGTGTGAACCGCGACGAACAGGATCGACGGGTAATCGGGCAAGTAGATCGTTTCCAGGCGCGTGATCTTCATGGGTCACCCTCTCCCCACGAGCGGCATGTTGGTCGCCATGACGGTCATGAACAGTACGTTCGCGT
>SXHE01000194.1 GCA_005773755.1 Planctomycetia bacterium | reverse complement strand
CTTGGGCCGCGATTCGGTCTCTTCGGCGAGCCGGGTGCCGAGACCGCCGGCGAGGATGACCGCGCGCATGGGTAGGTTCCGCCGTCCGTGACGGATTAGGTGTCGTCCGTAACAATCGCCGGACTTTACCCCGTTTGCCGCCCCGATGACAATACCGACTTGCGGCGCGGCCCGCGGCGCGGATGATATGAGCGATTCCCCGCGGTTCCCCGGAGTTCTTCATGCGCCGCTATGCCCTTTTGCTCGCGCTGTTGCTCGCACCCGCGCCGGTGCGCGGCGCGGACTTCGACCCCACGCCCGTTGACGAGGCCGTTGAGAAGGCGCTGAAGGAGTTCAACGCCCCTGGGTGTAGCGTCGTGATCGTGAAGGACGGCGAGGTTGTGTACCTGAAGGGCTTCGGGGTGCGCGAGAAGGGTAAGGAGGACAAGATTTCGCCGGACACGGTGTTCCCCATCGCGTCGTGCTCGAAGGCGTTCACCGCCACCGCGCTGGCGATGCTCGCCGAAGAGGGCAAATTGAAGTGGGACGACAAGGTCCGCGACCACCTCGACTACTTCCGGTTGAGTGACGAACTCGCCGACCGCGACGTGACCCTGCGCGACCTGCTCTCGCACCGCACCGGGATGCCGCGGCACGACATGCTCTGGGCCGGGCGCGACACCAACAGCGCCGAGGTGATTCGGCAGTGGGGGAAGGCCAAGCCGTCCACCTCGTTCCGCAGTAAGTGGGAGTACGCCAACGTGCCGTTCACCACGGCCGGCGTGATCGCGGGGAAGATCGACAATACCGACTGGGCGGGCGTGATGAAGGCCCGCATCTTCAAGCCGCTCGGCATGGACCGAACCAGCGGCACCTGGAGGGAAGGGCACGCGCAGGCCGACCACGCGACTCCGCACTACTACGGCCTCGACAAGTCCATCAGCGCGATCAAGTGGGACGACCTCAACCACGCCGGCGGCGCGGGCTGCGTCAACAGCACCGCGCGCGACATGGGCGCGTGGCTCCAGTTCCAGCTCGCCGGCGGCAAGTTCGACGGCAAACAGTTGCTCACCGCCCGCGCGATCAAGGAAACGCACACGTCGCAGATGCTGCTAATCCCAGAAGGGCCGTTCGCAGTGTATTTCCCGCCGAAACACACGCGGTTCTGCAGCTATGGGCTGGGCTGGTTCGTCCACGACTATCGCGGGGCCAACTGTGTATCACACGGCGGCACGCTCACCGGGTTCCGCGCGCAGTGCATGATGGTGCCCGACAAGAAAGTCGGCGTCGTCGTGCTGTGCAACCTGCGGCCGTCGCTGGTGTGCGAGACGGTGGCGAAGGTCGCGCTCGATGCGGCGCTCGGACTGCCGGCGGAGGACTGGCTCGCGTTCCACAAGGCGCAAATGACGATTCAGGACTTCAACACCGCGGTCGCGAAGGAGAAGCGCAAGGGCGCGCGGAAGGCCGACACGAAGCCGAGCCTGGGGTTGAGGAGCTACGTCGGCGGGTACGACGAGCCGGCCTACGGCCGCGCCGAGATCGGGTTCGAGAACGACGCGCTCGTGCTGCGCTGGGGCAAATTCACGTTCCGGTTGGAACACTACCACTACGACACCTTCACCGCGATTCCGGTCGAGCCGAAGGACGACATCATCTCCTACGACCGTAGCACGCTCGACGTGCAGTTCCGCCTGGGCACGAACGGCGAGGTCGAGGGGTTGAAGTTCCTGGAGCAGGAGTTCAGGAAGAGCGCGAAGAAGTGAGCCGGGCCGCGCCCTACACTAACCGCATGGACGACGCTTTTCTCGCACAGCTCCGGTGCCCCATCGACCCGGAGCGCGAAGCCACGCTCACCCGCGACGAGCAGCAGCTCGTGTGCAGCGGGTGTTCCGTACACTTCGCCATTAAACAGGGTTTGCCCATCCTGGTGCCCGACGAAGCGGAGCTACCGGACGGGATGCGCGAGGTGAGCCAGCTCCCGTGTCAGCGCCGGGCGAACCGGCGCAAGAACGCGAACTGAACTGGCGGTCCCGCGAACCGCACGCTATGCCGCGGCCGTGGGGAACACTCTCGGCGGCTTCTGGTCTGGTGCGCTGCGAACCGTGATCGGCCTCGCGGTCGCGCTCTCGCTCGCGCCGGGTGCCCGCGCCGCGGAAGCGCCCAAGCCCCCCAACCAACCACAGTACGACCTCGACATCACCCTCGACCCCGCCGCGCGCCGGGCCACGGTTCGTGAGCGCGTGACCTGGACCAACACCACGCGCGCCGCGACCAACCAGCTCGCGTTCAACTTCTACCCGCACTATTCGGTGCCCAAAGACGAAGCGCTGCTGTTCTCGAAGACCTACGAACTGCTCCGCCTCCAGCCGTCGCTGGGCATCGACCGCGCCGGCAAGATGGGCGATATCAAAACCGCCCACCTGATCCCGTCGACCGGCGCGCCGGTGCCGCGGAAGTGGAGCTACGAGGAGAAGAACAGCACCGCGCTGCGGTTCGAGCTACCCGCGCCGCTCGAGCCGGGCCAAACGGTCACGGTCGAACTGGTGTGCGAGGTCCGGCTACCGAACAAGCAGGGCCGGTGGGGGCACTTCGAGGGCGTGACCAACCTGACGAACGCGCTCCCGCTGCTTGCGGTGTGCGACGACACCGGGTGGAAACCGACGCCGTTCGTGCCGTGGCACCAGCCGTGGTACAACGAGGCCGGCACGTTCCGCGCGACCATCACCGTGCCCGAAGCGGACACGGTCGCGTGTTCGGCTGTCATTAAGAAGGAAACGAAGCTCGGCAACGGTACCAAGCGCGTCGAGTGCGAACCGTTCCTGGGCCGCGACTTCGCGGTTCTGGCGTCGGCGCGCTACAAGGAGTTCACCGGAAGCGCGAAACTGCCCGACGGCCGCGCGATCGCGCTGCGGGTGCTCGCGTTCCCGGAGCACGAGTTCTACGCGACCGAGATCATGAAGATCGTGGGCGACGCGATCACGGTCTACTCGCAGTGGTTCGGCCCGTACCCGTACCCGCAGTTCACCGTGGCCGAGTCGTACTTCGGGTGGAACGGCAACGAGTGCGCCGGCCTCATCATGATCGACGAGCGCGTGTTCGGGATGCCGCACATGGCCCGCGGGTACGTCGAGTACCTGGTGTCGCACGAGACGTGCCACCAGTGGTGGTACAACATGGTGGGCACGAACGGGTACAGCGAGCCGTTCATGGACGAGGGCGCGGCGGCGTACTTCACGCACCGGTTCGTGGACCGGCGGAGCGGGCGCAACAACCCGTTCATCAACTGGCCGAAGGGCCTGTCGTGGCTGCCCAACATCAACCGCGAGAACTACCGCTACGGGGCCATGTTCCACGCGATCCGCAACAAGGAGATGACCCCCGCGGCGCAAGACCTGCCGCAGTACAAGCACCTGTTCGGCCTCTTTACCGGCGCGTACGACCGCGGCTCGAAGGTGTTCGGCATGATCGAGGACCGGCTGGGCGAGGCCGCGTTTCTCGATTTCATCTCCGGCGTCGTGAGGAAGTACTCGTGGCGCATCATCACCGCGAAGGAGTTCCGCACGGAACTGGAGGCGTACACCGGGCGCGACTGGGGCGAGTTCTTCGACCGCTGGGTGTTCGGCACCGGGCTGGTGGACTGGTCCGTCGAGAAGGCGACGGTGCAGGAGATCGGCGCGCCGCTCGTGCGGTTGCCCGCGCTGAGGCTGGGCGCGATGCTGCCGCGCTACTCGGCGACGGTTGTGGTGAAGCAGAGCCGCGAGTTCACCGAGCCGACCGTGGTGGCGTTCGCCAGCGGCAACCAGACGATCCGCATTCCGGTCGGGCCGTTCAACGAGGAAACGAAGTTCGAGGAGTTCAACGCCCGCGTGGTTCCGCTGGGCGACAACCGCTGGCGCGTCGAGGTGGAGCTGCCGTTCGAGCCGGAGCAGATCACGGTCGATCCCGACGGCGTGTTGCTCGACGCGAACCCCGGCAACAACGCCTGGAAGACCGCGCCACGCGCGCGGCTCACGCCGCTGTTCACCACGCTCGACGAAACGAACCTGACGACCGACTACGACCGGTGGAACCTGACGGCCGGGCCGTGGGTGTGGGGGCCGACCGCGCAGGACCCGTGGTACACGCGCTCGACAATGGCCGGATTGAAGGTCGGCGGGTTCCGCACCGAGCGCTACAGCGCCGGCGCGTACACCGCGATTCGCTCCGACTACCGCGACGCGGTGGCGGGCGCGGAGGCGAAGCTGTTGGCCCCGCACCGCGAGTTCGGGGCCAACTGGGAGACGCGCATCGGCGGGCCGTGGGGCGGGCTGGGCGGCGCGAGCGGCGTTCACCGCGGCTCCGTGTACGCGCGCACGATCCACAAGGAAAGCTCCAGCCTGTACCTGCCGCCGATGCTGTACGACGAGTTCTTCGCGACCTACCAGGACAACTTTCTGCCGTTCGCGCGGAATCGCGGCGGTGACAGATGGGACCGCCTCTGGATGGCCGGGTGGCACCTGCGTGCGAACCTGTACACGCCCTACTGGGATCCGGAAACCGGGTTCTGGGCCGACGTGACGGTCGCCGGAGGGCAGGCCGAGTTCGCCCGTTGGAAGCCGATGGGTCAGGCGCGCGCGGAACTGGCCGGCGTGACCGCGCTCCCGGAGTGGTCCGGCCCGCTGCGGCGGGCGCGGCTCGCGGGGCGCGTGGTGGGCCAGTACGCGACTCCCGACCGCGCGCAGCTCTTCGCGCTGGGCGGCGGCACCCTGTTCCGCGGGTTCGACATCGCCGAGCGCCAGGGCAGCGCGCTGTGGGTGGGCAACCTCGAAGTGCGCTGGCCGCTGGCTCGCGACGTGACGTGGGACGCGCTCGACCACGCCGTCGGTGTGCGGAACGTGTGGCTCGCGACATTCTACGACGTGGGTGGGGTGTACGCGAATGGCCGGCTCGTGGGCGGGAACGTGGCGCACGCGGTCGGCATGGGCGTGCGGGTGGACACGGCGATCTTCAGCTTCATCGAGCGCGCGACCCTGCGCTTCGACGTGGGCAAGCCGCTCAACGGCGGCGCGCCGCTGCAATTCTGGTTCGGCGTGCAGCACGCATTCTGATCGCGGGCGAAACCGATCAAGGGCAGAATGGCCGCAAAAAAGCACAGAGGGCACAAAAGAAGGCAGAGGACAGAAAGGCAGTTTTGACAGGATGGACAGGATCAAACGGGATAAGAATTGGCTCTACTGCCCTGATCCTGTTTTCATCCCGTCCATCCTGTCGAAACTCTTCTGCTCTGGTCTTTCTTCGTGTGCCCTCTGTGCTTTTTTGCGGCCATTCTGCCCTTGTTCAGATCACTTCTTCAGTCGCGCGAGTGCGGCTTTGGCCTCCGCGCCGACGCGCCCGCCGAGGTCGGCGATTGCACCAAGCAGCATCTTCGCGTCGGCGGTGCCGATGTCTTCGAGCGCCTGCACGGTGCGGAGCAGGCGCAGCGTGTCGGGCGAAAGGCCGTGTGCGGGCACCGTGCCGCCCTTGTCCTCGATTTTTTTCAACACTTCGGCGGCGCGGTCGCGCAGTTCGGTGTCGTCGGACTTCGCCACGGCTTGCACCGCGGGGATCGCGCGGACGCCTTGCGCGACGAGTTCCTTTATGGCGAGTTCGCGAACGCTGAACGTTTGCGAGCGGAGGTCGGCGACCCACTCCGCGATCTTCTTCTGCCGCGCGATCAGGTCTTTGGTGCCGCCGGCGATGACCAGAGTGCCCTTGTCGCCGGCCGCGGCCAGGGTCTTTACAGCCGGGCTGCCCACCGCCGCGTCGGACGACTCCAGTTCGTTCCATGCCAGGAGCAACTCGACGGCCTTCGGTGCTTCCTTCCCGGCGCGGAAGGTCAAGTCCCACACGGTGACGGCCTCTTCCGCGCCGGCGCTGGCGATGCGGGTGCCGTTTCCGAACAGGCACAGCCGCGACGTGCCGCCGTAACCAGTGGTGAACGCCCGCACTTGACCCTGCGTCGCCAGTTCCCACACCTCGACGCGGCCGTATGTGCCGGTCGCACCGACGACGAGGTGCCGGCCGTCCGGGGTGAACGCGGCGTGTTGAAGTTGGCCCTGATCGGTGTACCGCTCGAACTTGTACAGCGGCTCGCGGCCCTCGTCCTCCTTGCCGTCGGCAGCAGAAAACACGCTCAGTTGCGCGGACGAGACCGCGGTCACGAGCTTCCCGTCGACGCTAAAGGCGACCGTACCGCGCGGCCCGCGCTGCACGCGCGCTTCCCACACCTTCTTCGCCTCGCCGCGGCCGGGCGTCGTGTTCCACAGGCGCAGGAACCCGTCGCGGCCGAGGACGCCGATGCGGTCACCGGTCGGGTTGAACGCCATGCCCAGCACCGTCGTGCCGACGGGCACGATACGGCGCTCGCCCGTGCCGTCGGCACTCGCTTCGACCACGCGCCCGGCAGTGCCCTCGTTCGCGGACCACGCGACGCGCTTCCCGTCCCCGGACACCGCGACCGTCTTCGCACCGGCGCTGTCCTTGAACGTGTGCGTCGGCTTCGCGGGCAGCGGCCTGGTCGGGTCAAAGTTGGTGTACGTGATGACTTCATCTTTCGTCGCGACGGCAAGCGTGCCGGCGGCCGCGGTCGCGACCACCACCTGACCCGGCAGCGTGCCCGCGGGCTTCGCGCTTTCGGTGCCGACCGGCCACAGGTACGCGGTGTCCGTGGTGAGGAGGAACAGCGTCTTACCATCCGCCGAGCCGACCAGCAGCGACGGGTCGGGGAAGCTGTCGTTCTCGGCGTGAAGTTGTTTGCCCGTGGTGAGGTCGTGCAGGCGAACGCGCAGCCCGGTGCCGGTGGTGACAAGCTTGGTGCCGTCCGGTGACACGGCGAACGCGCCGGTCACGCCCTTCACGCGGCCCGCGCCGGCCCAGGCCTTCTTCGCGAGGTCGTACACGCCGGCTTCCGTGCCGTTGCCGACCGCGAGCGAATCGGTGCCGACCCACGCGCGCGGCAGGTTCATCCCGGCGATCTCCGCGACCGGTTTTTCCTTGCCCGGCTCGTACACGCGCACCAGATCGTCGCCGGAGAATGACTTCACGCCGACCGCGAGCCGCGTACCGTTCGGGCTGTACGCGAGGCCCACGATCGCGCCGTCTTGCTTCGTGGTGAACGTCGGCTTCCCGCCGGTGACCAGGTGAACGGTCACGCTCCCCTTCTTGTCACCGACCGCGATGGCTTTCCCGTCGGGCCGGAAGTCGAACACGTCCCCGCCCACGAGTTCGAGCTTCGGTAGCTCGGTCGCCAGTTCGGTAACCGTGACGTTGCTCGTGAGGTCGGTCGTCGCCATGTGCGCGCCGTCCGTAGTGAACGCGAACTGGTGTTTGTTGACGAACGGCGTCGAGCCGATCTCGCGGAGCGTGGAACTGTCGAAGAAGCGAATCAGCCCGTCGGTGCCGAACTGTGCCGCCAGCCGCTTGCCGCCGTGCGTGAGCCGTAACTCGCTGACCTTCATCCCGGACTTCTGGACCAACTGGAGCTGGTCGCCGGTGGCGACGGACCAGACGCGGATCGAACCGTCTTCGCCACCGGTGACGAACGATTTCCCGTCCGGAGAGAACACGACGCACGTCGGCTTGTCGGCGTGGCGCAGGCGCGTCTGGCCCAGGCGCGCGACCGCGCCGGCCGGCAGCCCGCCCTGCTTGGCCTTCGCTACGGGTTCCTTCGCCTCGTCCTTCGGCGGCTGCCCGGTGGCGACCACCTGCGCGACGCCCACCGCGAGCAGCCCCGCGAACCACCACGACCGGCGACCCCGTGCCATGACTCCGCCCTCGCTTGTGCCGTCGCAACCGTATAGGGAGTAGACGCCGAACCGGGCCGCGGCTCACGCCCGAATTGTTATGATATGCGCGACTTCGTATCGCGCCGCAGCGAAGCCGCAAGTGCCGGCGGGCTTCGCGAGCTGTACGATTTCTCTGACTCCGCTGGCGCGGTTCGGTCGAACACAACTCCCGTCCTCTCCCTCATTCTGGAGCGCTCATGCCGGATATCCCCTCTCCGCGGTTCGACTTCGCCGACCTCGATTCTCTCACCGCGTTGTACCCGCTGCTCGCACGAGTGCGGGCCGAAGACCCGGTCCACTGGGCACCGCAGCTCAACGGCTGGGTGACGACCCGCTATGCCGATGCGGTGGCGGCGCTGCGCGACCCGGCGCTCACAAGCCAGCGGCTGGCGCTGATCGTGCAGTACCAGCTGCGCCACAGCGACCCGGCTATCGCGAAGGACTTCGAGCGCGTGTGCAAGCAGCAGATGTTGTTCCGCGACGGGGCCGAACACCACCGGCTGCGCGTGCTCGGCAACCGCGGGTTCACGCCGTCGGTGATGGAGCGCGCCCGGCCGATGGTCGAGGGTGTTGTGAACGATCTGCTCGATAAGGTGCAGGCGAAGGGCCAGATGGACGCCATCGCGGACTTCGCCCAACCGCTGCCGGCGGTCGCCATCGCGGAACTGTTTGGCATCCCGGCGTCGGACCGCGATCTGTTTCAGACGTGGTCCGACGACGTGGCGAAGTTCTTCGGCGGCACGCACGGCGACCCGGCCACCGACGGCCGCGCCGCCAACGACGGGATGCTCGCCCTCGAAGACTACTTCCTGCGGCTGATCGAGAAGCGCCGCCCCGCGCCCGGCCACGACCTCGTGAGTCTCTTGCTCGCGGGGCAAGCCGAAGGGAAGTTGAGCGCGGAGGAAGTGTCCGCGCAGTGTATCCTCATCCTGATCGCCGGGCACGTCACGACCATCGACCAGATGGGTAACGCCCTGAGTGCGTTCCTTCAGCACCCGGAGCAGTGGAAGAAACTGCGCGACGACCCGACGCGCATCGCGACGGCGGTGGAAGAAGCGATCCGGTACGACCCGGCCGCGCCGTTCACCCACCGCATCGCGATCAAGGAAACGCGGATCGGCGACAAGACGATCAAGCCGGGCGACGTGGTGTATGTGGGGTTGGCGGCGGGCAACCGCGACCCGGCCGCGTTCCCGAACCCGGACACGTTCGACATCGCGCGTTCGCCCAACGAGCACCTGAGCTTCGCGGTCGGGCCGCACGTGTGCCTGGGCGCGGGATTGGCCCGGCGCGAACTGGCGATCGGGATCGCGGCGCTGGCGAAGCGGATGCCGAACTTGCGCCCGGCCGCGGAGCCGCCGCGCCGCCGGTGCGAGAGCCTCGTGTTCCGCGGGTTCCACACGCTCCCGGTCGAGTTCTGATCGCGCGCTTATGGCTTGCGTTCCCAGACCACGACTTCGCCCACGAACTTCTCGTCTTGGTCGAGCGGCTTGCTCAGATACGACCCGCACGCGGTCACGAGGCGCGTGCCGTCCTTCGCCCACGCCACCGACGTGACGGCCAGCGACCACGCGCCCATCAGGTGTTCCACGTCCTTGCCGTCGGTGCCGGCGAGCAGCACCACGCGCTCCGGTCCTTTGCCCGACCCCATCGACACCGCGACCGCGACCGTGTTGTCGGTCGGTGCCAGCGCCAGCGCGTTGATGCGGCCGTCGGTGTCGTCGCGCCCGCGGAACGTGCGACGCCACAGCTCGCGGCCGGTCGCGGCGTCCCACAGAATCACCGTGCCCTTCTCGTCGCCGCTGGCGACCGCCTTGCCGTCGGCCGTCCACGCGACCGCGGTGACGGGGTGGGGGTGCCCGCTCAGCAGCTTCGTTGTCTGTTCCTTCGAATCGACATCCCAGAGCGTGACCGCGTACTTGTCGCCGTCCTGTGTTTCGTGAACGAGCGCGAGCCTCTTGCCGTCCTTCGACCACGCCACGCTCGCCGGCCGTACGCCAGCGCCCCCCTTCAGATGTTTTCCGATCCGCACCTCGGTGCCTTTGCCGCCGAGTTCACGGACGCGGGTGACGTAGCCGTCGCTCGCGGCCAGCCGCGTGCCGTCCGGGTGGTACGCCAGCCCGCCTACTTTGCCGAACCAGATGGCGTTGTCGTCGGTCCACGGGTCCGGCTCGCCGGTCTTCGCACTCAGCCGCATTACGTCGAACTTGGTCGCGACGCACAGGTGCTTGCCATCGGGCGAGTACGCGAGCGCGAACGTGTCCGGCTCCTTCAGCTTGTGCGTCCAGAGCAACTTCCGGGTCGTGGCGTCCCAGCAGAAGACGCCGTTCTCGGTCGCGGCGGCGAAGCGCGTGCCGTCGGGCGCGACCGTGACGCCGTTCACCAGCCCCTTGTGGTCGGCGACGGTGGCCGCGTCGGTCCACTGCCGCCCGGCGGGGGCGGGCTTCGCCGGCGCGGTCAGGTCGAACAGCTTCACCTCGCCGCCCTTCGTGATGCCGGCCGGCACCACATCGTCCGGCGGGAACCCGCTGCCGGCGAGCAGTTTCTTCCCGTCGGCCGAGAACGCGAGCGCGCTCACCAGCGGGTCGATCCAGGTGCCACGGTGCCCGCGGAAGTCTTCCTCGGTCGGCTCCTTTGCCTCCCCTCGAAGCAAGAGCACGGAATCGCGCTTGAAGCCGCGGAGCGTGCGCAGCTCCTTGCCGCCGAGCACCTCGTACACGCGCACCGCACCGTTGTACGCGGGGCGCACGTCGGCCCACCAGCGGTCGCCGTTCGACTCGCGCACGCCGACCGCGAGCCGCTTGCCGTCGGCCGAGTACGCCAGCGCCGTGACCGGGGCGTCGGTTTTCCACATTGTTGGTTCCGAGAATTTGCCGGTCGCATACACCGCGATGCGGTCCTTGAGCGCGACCGCGATGTGCCCGCCGGTTGGGGTCAGCGCGACGGCGCGGATCGTGTCGCCCGCGCCCGGCGAGTAGTTTCCCAGCCACTTGCCGGTTTCGGCGTCCCAGACGACCGCCCCCATCTGGCCGCCCTCGGTGATCTTCACTCCCAGCGCGATGACGTACTTCCCGTCGGCAGAGAAGGCCACCGATTGAGCGGCGCTGCCTTGCAGCCACCCGGCCGTCTCGAACTGCTGCAGCAGCTTCGGCCCTTCCTTGCCGGTCGCCACGTCGTAGACGCCAGCGTGCAGCCCGAAGTGTGCGACGAGCCGCTTGCCGTCCGGTGCGAACGCGGCCCGGTGCGCCATCCACTTGGTCTTCGGCCGCGCGTGCGTCTTGGTGATCTTGCCGGTGCGGGTGTCGCACTCGTGAATCTGGTCGTTCAGGACGAACAGTTTCGCGCCGTCGGCGCTGAACCGCGCGGTCTCGGCGTCGATGAAGAACAGGCGCTTGCCGGTCGCGGTGTCGAACACTTCGGCCCTGCCGTCGGACACCACGAGGTGCTTCGTTCCGTCCAGGCTGAAACTCACGTCGCTCACGGTCTTCGCCGCCGGCGCGGGCTTGTCCGGCGGCAGCGCGAACAGGCGCACCTTGCCGACCAGATCGCCCAGGTTCGCGAGGTGTGAGGAGTTCGCGAACGCGGACACCAGCGTCTTGCCGTCCGGGGCGAACGCGACCGACGCGAACCCCTTGAATCGTCCGCCGGCCGCGTGCGACGAAATCGGCTCCGGCTTCTTCTTCGCTCCCGCGGCCCACACGAACACTTCCTCGCGGTAGTGCGGCTCGCTCATCTCGCCCGGAATCCCGATCACCGCTGCGGCGACCGTTTTCCCGTCGCCGGTGAAGGCCAGCGCCGCGACCCGCCCGCCCAGGTTCAACCGCGCCGTCTCCTTGTACGCGGGAACCTCCCAGATGATGACGAGGCCGTCGGCGTCGCCGGTCACGGCCGTCTCGTCGTTCGCGGACCACGCGGCGGACACGACCGCGGCCTTGTGTCCGTCCAGGCGCGTGTTCTCCGCGCCGCCCCCGGCCCCCCACATCCACAGGATGTTCTTTCCGGTCTTCGGATCGACCGGCCCGGTGACGATCGCGCCGCGCCCGCCGCCGCCGATTGCCAGCGGCACGGCGTACTCGTCGGCCGGCTTCTTGTTGTCCGCGACGTTTCTCAGGCTCACGGTCGCGAGGGTGTCGGCCAGCTTCACCTTCGGCCCCTCACCCCAGCGCTTCGCGGTGTACCCAGTCGCGGTGCCGAACATCAGCTTGCGGTCGGTAGCGATCAGCTCGCCGGTCGCCATGTTGGGCACGCGCCGGCCGGGGAACCACGCGACCGCGACCGGATCGACGCCCTTCTCGGTCAGCGTCTCGCGCACCTTGCCCGTCGCCGGGTCGATCAGCACGACGCCGCCCTTCGCCGTGACCGCGAGGTCGGTGTGGGTGATCGTGGCGAGCATCTTCTCGCCGCCGACCGCGAGGCCGGCGAACGCGCCGCCGCTCTTGTACTCCCATAGCTTCTTGCGCGTGCCCGCGTCGTAGGCGTGAACGTTACCGTCGGTGCCGCCGACGAAGACCGTCTTGCCGTCTAGCGCGAAATCGACCGAGCCGCCGAGCCAGCCGGTCAGGTCGACAACGGACGTTTCCTTCCAAGCGCTCGCCGGCTTCTTCGGCTCGTCGAGCGGGATGACGCGCAGGCCGGGCGCGTCCTTCGCCGGCTGCGGCCCGTTCGACGCCGGGCCGTCGTTGGGGAAGAACCCGGCCCCTGTGACGAGCTGCTTGCCGTCCGGCCGGAAGGCGAGGGACACGATGGGCAGGTTGTCGGGGAAGCCCTCGATCCGCCGCAGTTCCTTACCCGTCGCCGCGTCGAGCAACAGAACCGCAATCGTTCGCGCAACCTCGACGGTCGTGGCCGCGCCCATCCCGTTGTCGACGGAGGCGCTGGCGCTCTCCTGCACCGCGACCGCGAGCTGCTTCCCGTCCTTTGACCATGCAACAGCGGTCGTGCCGGCCACGTCGAACGTGCCATCGCGCCGGAACGGGCCTTTCTCGTCGCCCCGCTCGTCGAGGCCGCCGAGCACCTTCGGGTTCGTTGAGTAGACGCGAACGCTGTCGTTGTACGCGACGGCGATCTGCTTACCGTCGGGCGACCACGCGAACGCCTGAACCCCCTGGTTCGTGCGCGAGATGGTCCCGATGCGATGGCCCTCGTGGAGCTGCCAAACGGTGAGGCACGCCGTTTCCTTGTGGTCGGTCGTCGCGCGGTGGATGCCAGCGAACCGCGTGATCCCGCCGGGCGCGAACGCCCCACCGCGCCCGTAAGCCGGGACCGCTGCGCTGAACGCGATCCCCTTTTGCTGGTCCTTGAGTGGCGGCGTCAGACCCCCGATTGGGTAGTTGGTGATCGTGTGACTCACGCCGTCAAACTCAACCCGCGCCTCGCCGTCCTCGGAACAGGTCGCCCAGCGCCCGCCGACCACCGGCTTCGGCGCGCCCCGCGCGAACTTCCGCATCGCCTTGCCGGTCGCCGGGTCCGCGATCAGGAAGTCGGCCTTCGTGAACAGGAACAGGGATTTGCCGTCGGCGGCGAACTGCGCGAACTCGGCGTCTACGGTGAACAGCTTCTTCCGCGTGTCCACGTCCCACACGTTCGCGGAGCCGTTGCCGACTGAAAGGAACGACTTGCTACCGGGGGCGTAGGACACCGCGTAGACGTAGCCCTTGTGGTCGCTGAAGCCGGTCATCTTCGACTCCGGTTTCGGAGCGGGCGCGGCGATCGGGCTGGTCGGCGCGGTCGGCTCTTCCGGCTTCGCTTCGCGCGGCTGCCACGCGGCGGCGGTCGCGACCGCGAGCAGCAGCGCGCCGGCCGTCGCCAGAACCGCGCTCAGTTTGGTCGAACCGGTGGTGAATCCGCGCGTTACGCTTTCCGCGAGTGTGACGACGGCAGTTGCCCCGCGGCCGAGGAAGGTGGCGAGGGCTGACGAGGCGAGTTCGGCGGACACCGTTGAAGGGGCGACGACCGCGACCAGCCCCGCGGAGGGCAGCGCGATCCCGCGCCGCGCGAGCCGTGCCGCCAGCGCCTTGCGCCCGCGCGCCAGCCACGCCGCGACCGTGCCGTCTGGTCGATCCAGTTCGGTGGCGGCTTCGGCCCGTGTCTTGCCGTGCAGGTCGCACAGCACGACCGCGGCCCGGTGCGTGGCCGGCAGCGCCGCGAGTTCGGCGTCGATGGCCGCCCGCAGTTCGGCGCGCTGAAGGTCGGTGCTGGTGCCGTCCGCACCCCCGAACTGGCGGTCGGGGTTCGCCACCGTTGCGATCATCTCGCGCCTCCGCCGCCGGGCGGCGGCCGTCTTCGCTTTCCGGGCCGTTCGCACCGCGACGCCGTACAGCCAGCCGCCCACCGCACCGGGCGGGCGGATCGACTTCGCCTTTCGCGCGAGGACAAGGAACACCGCTTGGAAGGCGTCCTCCGCGTCGTGCGCGTCGGCGAGCACGCGCCGACACACGCCGAGGACGGTCGGCCCGTGGCGGGCGACCAGTTCGGCGAACGCGGCCTCGCGCTCCGTACACGCGGGCGCGATCGCGGCGACCAGTTCGGCGTCGGTCGGTGGGCGGTCCGGCACGAACCGGTTGACCATCCGGCGGACGGCAGCAACGGACATCCGACGCCCCCGTGAGAGTCGAGCGGCCCCGTTCGCGCGCCCGTCGCGCGAACCGGCCGTTCCGTATTGATTGCCCGCCGCGCGGAAAAGTGATGCAGCAATCCGGGACCGGGGCGGAAGCGTGCGACGTGTCGAGCAACGAACCGCGCCCGGCGCGGTCACTTCTTCGGCTTCCCCAGATCGACGCCCTTCTTGCGGAGCGCGTCTTCGAGCTTCGCGCGATCGACCTTCGCCGGGTCGACGAGCGCCGTGACCTTCCCTTCCTTGAAACTGGCGGTGGCCCAGTACACGCCGTCGAGGGCGGCGACCGCTTCGTAGGCCGCCAGGTTGCACCCCTTGCAGTCGCACCCGGCCGCGGGGATCGTCACCAGTTGCAGCTTGTCGCGGGCGATGTCGCGGCGCGGCTTGATGCCGAACGTGTGGTTCGTCGCGCCGCGCACCTTGTCGTTCACCAACTCGGCCACGCGCTCCGGCTTCTGGCCGGGCCAGTGCTTCGCGGGGGCGAACTCGACGGTCAGCTCGGCCTCGTCGAAGTTGACCGCGATCAGCTTGAAGTCGGGCGCGAGCGCCTCGAAGCCGGCGCGTAAGTCCTTCTCGCGCTCGCGGGAGAACAGCCCTGTAACACGATAGGTGACGCGCTCAAGCTTCGGTTCCGCCTTCGGCGGTTGGGCGTTGGCGGAGCAGCAGAGGAGCAGGAGGGCGGTAGAGACGGACCGGCGCATCTGGGCCTCGCTGTACGGGACGCCGTCACCACGGCGGTGTCACACAGTTTAGCCCAGTACAGTGCCCAGGTGTAGCCGGTGGGCAGATTCGGTCGGACGCGTTCACCCCAGACCGCTCTCGCGCAGTTGGGTCGCCATGTCGCGGTGGACGCGCTTGCGGATCAGGAACTCGTCCTGGTCCAGCCACGCGCGCACCGACGTGCCCAGAGTGAACTCGTCCGTGACCACCGATCTCACGGCGGTATCGACGAGCCGCAGCGGGTGCAGCGTGTAGTAGCAGTTCGACGAGCAGTGAACCGTGACGCGGCCGACGCGCTGAAACAGCTCCTCCAACCGGCCCAGCGCGATGACGCCCGGTGCGAAACCGAGCGCTTCGGCGTACGCCACCGCGAGTGCGGTGCGGTCGTGAACCGGCTGCTCCGCGGGCGCGAACAGCGCCTCGCGCGCGGCGTTG
>SXHE01000016.1 GCA_005773755.1 Planctomycetia bacterium | reverse complement strand
GCGAGCTGGTCGCGGGGGAACTGCGCGACGCGCGCAAAGCCGCGCTGCCGGTGGCCGCGGCGCTGGGCGGGATGATCGTGCCGGCCGCACTCTACATGGCGCTCCAGGCGAAGCACTTCGGCGCGCCCCCGTTCTGCGGCTGGGGCGTGCCGATGGCGACCGACATCGCGTTCGTCGTCGGCATCATGGCCCTGTTCGGCAAGCGGCTCCCGTTCGGGCTGAAGATCATGCTGCTGTCGCTCGCCATCGCGGACGACATCGGCGCGGTCGTCGTCATCGCCGCGTTCTACAGCGCCGGGCTGAACGGGCTCATGTTGGCTGTGGCCGCGTGCGGGTTCGCGGGCGTGTGGCTGCTCAACCGCGCCGGCGTGCGCGCGGTGCCGATCTACGTTCTGGTGGGCGCGGGCGTCTGGCTGGCGGTCTACAAGTCGGGCGTTCACCCGACGGTGGCCGGGGTGATGCTGGGGCTGCTCACGCCGCCACGCGAGTGGGTTCATCGCGAGGCGCTACGGTCGTCGCTGGTCGATCTGGTCGCGCGGATCGAGGACGCACACAACGACCCGGACGCGGACGAACTTCAGACGATGGCGTTTGCGGTGAGGGAGAGCGTGTCGCCCCTCGAGCGGCTCGAGGCCGGGCTGCACCCGTGGGTCGGGTTCGTCATCATGCCGTTGTTCGCGCTCGCCAACGCCGGCGTGCAGATCGAGCTGAGCGCGATCACCGAATCGGTATCAATCGCGACCGCGCTGGCGCTGTTCCTGGGCAAGCCCATTGGCGTGGTGCTGTTCAGTTTCGTTGCCGTGCGGTTCGGGATCGCGAAGCTGCCGCATGGCGTAACGTGGCCGATGCTGCTGGGCGGCGGGTTCCTCGCCGGCATCGGGTTCACGATGTCGCTGTTCGTCGCGGGGCTGGCGTTCCCCACCGAACCGCGGCTGCTGGCCGACGCGAAGCTCGGCATCCTCCTCGGCTCCGCGTGCAGCGCGATTGTGGGCGCGGCGATCCTTGTGCTGGCGCTGCGGCGCGGCGAACGGCCGGTGTAAGCCGGCCGGTGAGAGGCCGACGTCTCACCGGCCGGCTTAAGCCCCAGGCCGGCCCTTGTACTGCAAGCGGTCGGCTGGTTGGTTCGTCTAACGTCTCACCGGCCGGCTTACACCGGCCGTTCGCCACTCACTTCTTCGCCAAGTACTTCTCGAACCAGGCGAGGTCCCATTCCATCTTCGCGGTGCGGAACGTGAGCGTGCCGAGGCCGTGCGGCTGGCCGGGGTACTCGCACAGTTGCGTCGGCACGTTCTTGTACTCCTTCAGCGCGCGGTACAGCATCCGGCTGTGCCCGGGCGGGCAGCGGACGTCGTTGCCGCCGACGTGGATCAGCGTCGGCGTCGTCACGTTGCCGATGCCGTAGATGGGCGACGTCTGCTTGTAGATGTCCGGCTTCTCCCACGGCTGGCCCTTCTTGAACACGATGGGGTACGCCGGTTCGTCGTTGAAGCCCCACTCCGCGACCGTGTCGAGGATGCCCGCGCCGCTGCTGGCCGCGCGAATCTTCACCGGCGGGTTCTTCATCGTGATGAGGCAGTTCGTGAGGTAGCCGCCGTTGCTCCAGCCCATCACCGCGACGCGGTCCGGGTCCGCGATGCCTTCCTTGATGAGGTGCTGAATGCCGGCGATGATGTCCTTCACGTCGAGGTCGTTCTCGTTGCCGACGAGGTCGGTGAGGAACTTGTCGCCGTACCCGGTGGAGCCGCGGTAGTTCGGGCACAGCACCGCGTAGCCCTTCGCGGCGAAGTACAACCGTCCGTTGTGCGGGTCGAACCGCATGTCGTTGTAGCTGGCCGTAGTCGGTCCGCCGTGGATCGCGACCACCAGCGGCAGCGGCTTGTCGCCCTTCTTCCAGCCGAACGGCAACTCCAGCGGCCCGCCAACGGTAGCCTTGTCCGCGGAGGTCCAAGTGATGTGCTCGATGGTGGGGAACTTCCAGTTCGCGGTGTGTGGGTTAGGGTCAAGCAAGTCGATCGGCTTGCTCTCAACGATCGAACGCAGAATGGGGAGCCGTGAAGCTCCACCCACGACCTCACACCGCACGTCATTTCCCCGAACATCGAACGAGTAGACAACCTCGGATTTGTCGACATTCGGATCATGTGACCACGGCACACTGTGGACGAAATCATATCGTCTGTTTGTCAGCATTCCCCCCGCATCAGAGATGAACCGGAGGTAGCGACCGTCGCTCCAGGCAAGCGGACTACCATAGCCGCGAACTTGGGTCGTGCCGTCAACCACGTTCGCTCCGTTGAACACCTTCTTTCGCGGCATTCGATACGTAATCCATTTACCCGGAGCGAATTCGTTGATGTTGAGTATCTCAGGGCGGTTAGGGTCGCCCATTTCACCGACGATGATCTCCGCCGGGTACGCATCGAAGATCGCGCAGAGCGCGAAGCGCGTGCCGTCCGGGTTCCACGCGAGGCCTTCGAGCCACGCATACGGGCTGGCGGCCTTCGCGCGGTATACGTCCGTGGGCGGGGTGGTGATCTTGCCGCCCTCCCACACGTCCACGCGGCTCTCGCCCTCGGACTTGATCACGCTGTCGTCGATGGCGGACACCATCGCGACCTTCTTGCCGTCGGCGGTCACAGCGAACTCGCGGATGTAGCGGTTGTCGGACAGCACCGCCTTCACCCCGCTCTTGTCCGCGGCGTACAGACTGCTGACGGCGCGCTTGCCGTGGCCGTAGTCGATCTTGTCGAACTTCTTGCGCAGCGCGGCGAAGTCGTCGTCGTCGGTCGTGGTGCCGTCAACGGTGAAGAAAATCGTGTCCGCTTTTGGGGCGTAGTCGTAGGCGGTCACGCCGTCCTGGGCCGAGGTCGCGGCGACCGGCTTGCCGCCGTCCAATGGCACGCGCCACACTTGCGGCTTGGCCTTTTCCCCGCGCTTCGCCAGCGTGTAGATGCTCTTACCGTCGGCGCTCCACTTCGGGTGGCCGTCGCCGGCGTTATCGTTGGTGAGCTGCTTTGGCTTGCCCTTGCCGTCGGTATCGACGACCCACAACTGCATATTGCGGCGGTCGGTCTTCTTGTCCCACGTCGCGAGGACGTACGCGACCTGCTTTCCGTCGGGCGACAGCGCGATCTCGGTGATGGTGTTCACACTCGCGTAGTCCGCGGGCGTGATGTCGTGCGTGCGCTCCGGCGGCGCGGCCGACAGGTGGCCGACGGCCACACGGAGCGCGAGGGG
>SXHE01000193.1 GCA_005773755.1 Planctomycetia bacterium | reverse complement strand
GGCTCACACCGGCCGTTCGCCGCGCCCCGAGGATTCCGAAATAAATCGGCACACGCCGCGACCCAATTGGTGTGTGCCGCGTCTATGTGTGTGACCGCCTAACTTCGAGCACAGAAGAACAAGCCATGACCGCCTTCATCAAACGACCCGCGAACCCCCAACGCCAGCCGCGGCAACCGCGCGCGTTCGGGTTCCGGCCGTTTATCAATCCGATCCGCAATCGCATCCAAACCGGATGACGCTTCACCGAACAGGGTTCAGCACCCGTCGGCCGGGCGTCTCAGGTGAGATGCCCGGCCGATGGTCTTTTCACGCGCACGGTTTTGCACAGCGGTGTGGTCCGAATGGTAAGGCGGCGCTCTGTTAATGCGCATTTTGTAGGTTCGATTCCTACCACCGCTGCTGTTGATGTTGGAGCTTTTGCCGGGGATTCAGTGCTGGTACTGATGCCATCCTCTGAAGGTGGACGACGCTGGTTCGATTCCAGCCCCGGCAACTCGTTGGGTTTGGTCGCTCCGGGGGATTCCGTGCTGGTACGGATGGCACCCTTTGAAGGTGCAGTGCGCTGGTTCGATTCCAGCCCCCGGAACTGTGAGCCTCGCGTGCTCCAACGGTGAAGCCGCCGCCTTTTAAGCGGCAGATGCAGGGTTCGATCCCCTGGCGAGGTACTGGTCCGTTGATTCTCGGTGAAGCTAACACGGTTGAAGCGCCGCGCTGAAAACGCGGAGGAGCTGGTTCGACTCCGGCCGCCGGGACTGGGTTCGTGAAGTAGCGACCGGCGCGCCGGTCGCGTGTCGCCAGAGCAAGTAACGGGAAGTGGGCCAGGTGGAGTGGCCGCGCGCGTCGGAAGCGCGAGAACGCAGGTTCGACTCCTGTCTTCCCGACTGTTCGATTCAGGGTGTGGGCCATTGGCAGGCCGCGAGTCTTGGGCACTCGTTCAAGCAGGTTCGATTCCTGCCACCCTGACTGCGCACCGTCCGACGGCCGCGGCGCTGGGCCTCCGAAGCTCGGCAAGCTGGTTCGACTCCAGCACGGTGTACTGATTTGGGTCGGAAGCTGATTCGGCACAGCAGCGGGCTGTTAACCCGCGTGTAGTGGGTTCGATTCCCACCCGACCCTCTGTTGGTTGTTGGTGAACGCCCCGTCCGTCGGTTTTCACGGCGCTGGGTCTACGAAGCCCGGTTGCGAAGGTTCGACTCCTTCACGGGGTACTCGATCGTGCCACGCACCGCGAAACATGGTGCGTCGCTCTCCCGCATGATCCGCGAGAAGCAGTTCGTGCGGGTCGGTGGCATCGCTGTCCGGTAGCGGCACCGCGACGAGGTCGGCGCTCTTGCCCGGTTCGAGGCTGCCGCAGTCGGTGGCCCAGCCGAGCGCTTCGGCCCCGCTCAGCGTGACCATGCGGAGCAACTGGTCGCCGGGGAAGTCCGGGTCGCGCGAGCGCACGAACCGCGCCTCCGCAAGGATGTCGAGATCGGGGTTGGAGGCGAGGCTGTCGGTGCCCAGGCATACGCGCACCCCGCGTGCGAGAAACTCGCGAAACGGGTGCGGCGGGTGCTGAAACGCGGCGTGCGTGCGGGGGCAGTAGACGATGGTGTGCGCCGGCGCGAGCGGCACGTCGAGCGGTAAGTAGTTGCAGTGGACGTACAGCACGGGTGGCGCGCATTTGGGCCACGTTGCGAAAAAGTCGCGAACGCCGGCCGTGAACGCGGTCGGTTCCCAAACACCGAGTTGCTTCAAGAAGTCAACGAACGGCCCGGTCTTGGAAGTGAGTAGCTCGATCTCGGCGGGCGATTCAGCAAAGTGGATCGCCGCGTTACCCATGAATAACTGGCCGCACGCGGAGTTGTGGTGCGCGCTATAGGGTGCGTGGGGCGATGTCGCCCATCGGCAGAGGGGGGTTGGGCGGAAGACGGTCGGCGGCGCATCATCGGCCCACGACAAACCCGCTTTGAGGCCGCAGTCGTCGAGTGCCGATTGGTAGCGAGCTTCGGTCAGGCCAATGACTTCCCAGAACACCACGGCTCTTACGGGCAAAGCCGCGAGCGCGTCCCAACTCGCGCCTTCGGCGGCGATGTCGCCGATCAGCGTGGTGCCGAAGCGAAGGCATTCGTCGAGGCCGGCGCGGATGTCGGCTTGGGTTTGCTCCGCGGTGCGCGTGCGGCGGTAGGCGATCACGCCGCGCAGCCAGTCGGTGAAGTGATCGGGGTCGGTGGGCGGGATCAGCCCGCGTGCGCCGCTCAGGTCGAGGTGCGTGTGCGGGTTCACGAAGCCCGGCACGAGCGCGACGTTGCCGAGGTCGTCGTCCGGGGTGCGCGTGCCGCGCGGCTCGACGGCTTCGATGCGGTCGCCGCGCACGGTGACGGTGCCGTTCGCCAGTGGCGGCCCGCTGACGGGGAACACCCAGCGCGCGGTGAAGGTTGTTGAGATCACAGGTCGGTAGCCAAGTGGTAAGGCGTGCGTCTGATACGCGCACAAGCGGGGGTTCGATTCCCCCCCGACCTATTTTAGAACTCCATGTCGCGCAGTGAGCGCGCCCCGGCGCGCAGCGGCAGCACCACCGCGAGCGCGCCCACGATGAGCGCCACCGGGATGCCGGCGTACACCCACGGGTTCACCATCACCCTGCCGCCGGTCGCGCCCTTCGCCAGTTGCGCGACGTGGAACGGCACCACCATCAGGCCGATCACCGCGACCAGGAACCCCAGCCCGGTCACCATGTTCACCGTGCCGCCGAAGCCGACGACGATCTTCGACGGGTCCGTCTCCTTGAACGTCGGCAGGTACGCGCCCAGGCCGACGTTCAGCGCGCTAAGCCCGATAGCGATGACCGCGACCGCGACCGCGTGCAGCACCAAGCCCTCCGGCGGCAGGCCCATCAGCACGTCGCTTAACAGGATGAGCGTTTCGGCGACGATCAGCGAGCCGGTCGCGGCGAACGCGAACTTGCCGCGCAAGATTTGGTCGCGGCTCACCGGCGTCAGCCCCAGAATCCAGAACTTCCGCCCTTCGAGCGAAATCAGCGGGAACACGAACCGGCTCAACCCGGCGCACAGCAGGATCGACGTGCCGCACAGGTTCATCAGGCTGATCGCGTACTTGTCCATGATCGCGAGGTCGGCCGAATAGTACTGCCGGAAGTTGCTCGCCCCGATGAGCATCAGCAGCCCGAAGATGGCGAGCACCACCCACTGCGTCGGGTCGCGGCGGAACGTGCGGAAGTCCTTCACCACGAGCACGCGCGTCCGCTTGTCGAGGTAGAACACGAGCGCGTTCATCAGCCGGTCGAGGGCGCTGGTGCCGTACACCTTCTTGCCGCGCCCGAACGCCGAGAGCCGGTCGTATGCCGTGCGGTACACGCGCCGCGCGATCCACGCCGCGATCAGGAACATCACCAGCCCGTTGCTCCACACTTGCGCGAGCGGCAGGAGCGCGCCGGGCAGGTCGCCGCGGGCCGCGGCCATCACCCCCCGCGTCATCCAGTGACTCGGCGCGACGCTGCTGCGCAGCAAGTCGAACTGACCGATGAGGTCGTCCAGTTCGCGCCCCGCGGTGACGAGCGACCGGCGGAACCCCATGCCGATCCGGTACAGCCAGAACAGCGCCACCGCCGTGAGCACAAGCCCGACCATCGTGAGGAACTGCTTGCGGTTCCGCGGCATGTACCGCACCAGCAGCAGGCACCCGGCCGCGGACACGGAGCCGGGCAAGATGACGTAGCCGAGCAGGAACAGCGGCAGCAGCGCGTAGAAGTACCACGGCACGCCGGAGATCAGCCCGTAGCCCACGAAGATGGGCAGACCGAGGATCACGAAGCCCCACGAGCTGAACGCGACCGCGGCCTGAAACTTGGTGGCGAAGATGTGGTCTGCGCGGGCCGGCGAGCAGAGCAGGTGCCGCGCTTCCGGGCTGGTGAACAGGCTCGCGTACAGGATGATGCCCGTCGAGAAGATGAGCATCGTGCCGAGCGTGAAGAACAGCAGATCGAAGAGCGCCTCGACGATCGCGCCCTTGAACGGGATCTTGTTCACCGCGAGTTCGTTGAACAGGTACAGGCTGACGCCGAACGTGAACGCGGACACGACCGCGCTGGTGCCGATCATGGTGAACAGCCGGACGCGGCCGTTCTCCAGCATCACGCGCAAGCCGTTGCGCGCGAGCCGCGCGCGGAGCCGCCAGAACAGCGCGCCCTGATCGGCAACCGGTGGTAGTTCGGCGTTCATGGCGACTCCATCACGATTTCGCGGGCAGCGGGTATGGCATCGGCACGTCCGCCGGCGCATCAGGGAAACATCGCCCGGACCGTGCCATCGCGTATGCGAGAATCTGGTCGTGGCTCAGTTCGTTGATCGACTCGTCCCCGAACCAAATGTTGGGCCAGTAGATGAGGTTCGAGACGTTGCTGCCGGGAAGGTTGACTTCGAGCCAACCCAGGAAGTATGAATCAACTGCGTCGGACAATTCCAAAGCCAGTCTCGCACACAGTACCTCACGCAGTTCGGGGTAGGTCAGATCAGGCACGTACGTCGGTTGCCCGAGCAGCATTTCACCGACGAACGTCTCGATGCTGACAGCCCCGTAGTAGGACAGGAACTCGGGGTATGTGTACTCCATGCCCGCGCGTGCGTTCCAGCGTGCGATGAGAGGGCCGGCCTCGTCTTCGCTCGCGTTCTCGATCTGGTTGCAAAGCGCAATGTACTCGCGCAACTCTTCGGTCGAGGGTGTTAGCGGGCGCAAGCGTGTTGGGATCGGCATGTGCGGTCTCCAAGTCGCGTTCCTGTAGGTCGCGGTCGAGCGAGGCTTTGCGAGCGAGGCCCGACTGCCAGAACGCTAAACGGTTCTGCCGATGGCGCACCACGCAAGCGGGATACGCCAAGCTTCCTGGCAGTCGGGCCTCGCTCGCAAAGCCTCGCTCGACCGCGACCTACGAAGGAATCGGGGCGAACGCTAAACGGCGGTCGTCTCCGCCTCTGGTGTCTCTTCTGTGATCTTCATGAACAGGTCTTCGAGCGATCCGTCCTGATTGGCCTGTCGGCGCAGGTCGTCCATCGTGCCGCAGCCGAGGAGCTTGCCGCGGTCGAGGATGCCGATACGGTCGGCCAGCTCTTGCGCGATGTCCAGCGTGTGCGTGCTCAGGAAGATCGTCATGCCGTCGCGCGCGAGCTTGCGGAGCAGCAGCTTCAGCTCGCGGATGCTCTTGGGGTCGAGGCCGACCGTCGGCTCGTCGGCGATCAGCAACTTCGGCTCGTGGACCAGCGCCGCGGCGAACACCGTGCGCTGCCGCATCCCGTGTGAGTAGCGTTCGGTCAGGTCGTCCACGAACTCGTCGAGGTGGAACAGCTCGATTACTTCTTCGATCTTCTCATCAGCCTTCGTACTGGGCATCGCGTACAGATCCGCGGTGAACCGGAGGAACTCGCGCCCGGTCAGCTTCTCGTACAGGAACGGCTGGTCCGGCACGTAACTGACGAGCGCGCGGGCGTGGTCGCCGTCGGCGCGCAGGTCGAACCCGCCGACGCTGACGCTCCCGGTCGTGGGGAACAGCAGCCCGCACAACATCTTGATGGTGGTGGTCTTCCCGGCCCCGTTAGGGCCGAGGAACGCGAACAACTCGCCCGCGGGAACCTGCAAGCTCAGGTCGTGGACCGCGACCTTCGGCCCGTAGCTCTTGGTGACGTTGCGAATCGAGATCATCACAGGTTCTCCGAAAGGCGTGACTCGCACGCGGCGACAATCTGACCCAGGACTTCGGACGGTCGCGCAAGCACATCGTCGTTGCGGACGCGCAGCACCAAAAGGCCGAGCGCGGCGAAGGCGAGGTCGCGGGCCTGATCGTATTCGAGTTGGGCGTTATGAACTCCGCCATCGACTTCGACCACTGCCCCGGCGGCGTGGCAGTAGAAGTCGGCGATGAACCCGTGAACGAGTTGTTGCCGGCGGAAGTGGAGGCCGTTCAACCGCGATGCTCGCAGGTGTTGCCAGAGGGCGGTTTCTGCCGGGGTCATCTCGCGGCGGAGCTGTCGGGCGAACGTGACCTTATCGGCGTCAACGCGCTGACCGGTGACGAGGTGCGGCACGGGCGCGCCGCGCGCAGAACCTACCCCCCCCGGCCCCCCCTCCCTGAAGGGAGGGGGGGAGCACTCGCGCGAAGCCTCCCGCGCGTCGTCGGACGTTGCCGAGTCGCGCGTGGGTTCTTTCTCCCCCCTCCCTTCAGGGAGGGGGGCCGGGGGGGTAGGTTTCGCGCGCGGCGCGCGGCGCGCTCGTGGTTTCCGTTCGCCTCGCATCTCTAATCCTCCCGCTCGAACACGAGGCTCTCGCCCTTCTCGAACGCCTCCTGGCGCATCACCTTGCCGTCGCTGACGCGGACCCATGTGCGCGCGACCGGCTCGTCGCGACGGTCCTCGCTCACCCAGCACGACACGTCACCGCCCTTCGTGCTGAGGGTTTGCGGCTCGCGGTCAACGCGCGCGACGAGTACGTCTTTCGCCTTCTCTTCGGGCAACCGCAGCCCGAACTCCGCAAGCTTCTTGCGGAGCAGGCTCCCCACCGCGGCCTGCATCGGGTTCGACTCGTGAACCACCCACTCCTGACCGCCGCGGACGTTGCCCAGCCGGTTCACCGGTTGCAGCGGGTTCAGCGGCATCCCGGTCTTCACCTCCACCTGGTCCAGATCGCCGGAGAGATTCAGAATCGGACTCTTGATGTCCACACGCCCGGTCAGTCGGCCGTTGGTCACGGTGCCGCGCATGTCGATCACGGCGCGGGCGTCCTTCGTCGCGCCCAGTTGCACTTCCAGCTTCATCGTTTGCTCTTTCAGGTCGCCGGCGCGCGTCATCCGCACCTCGGACGTGGCCTCCGGCACTTCGAGCGTGACGCCCGATTGCTCGAACTTCAGACCGGTGTAGCGGTAGGTGAAGGTGAACGTGTCCTCGGTGTCGAGGTACTTCATCTGCGTGGTGAGGCGGCCGACCTTCTGGCCGTTGCGGGACATGGCCCACTTCGCGGGCACGTTCTGCCGGGCCTCGTCCGCGAGTTCGATGATGACCGGGGGCGGGCCACTGGCGAACAGCCGCGGCCACACGTCGCGATACGCGACGAACGCGGTGGTGGCGAGCCAGAACGCGACGATGCCCGCGACGGCGAAACGCGGCGGCATGAGACACCTACAACCGAGAACGGCGTGACATGGGATCGGGGAGCAGCCCCCCAATCATACGAATCAGACGCCGCCGCGAGCGCGCCATTTCACGCCGCCACACCTTGCGCGGTTGTTACGTTCGCCCCGTTCGGCCGTCTGTGTATACTGATCCCCGTTGGTGCGTAACCACTTGCGTTGCCCGCTGTGCCGTGAGGTCGGTCATGTCGTCGCTGCTCCGTCCGCTCGCGCTGATCGCGCTCTCCGCCGTTATCGCGGTGCCGTTCGTCGCGGCCCAGCCCGCCCAGCCGCCCGGCCCGAAAGCGGACGACGTGAAGGCCCTCCGCGACACCTTCAACGCCGAACGCGATCAGGCGCTCAAAGCCAAGTTCCCCGCCGACACGCTCGCGAAGTCCGACGAACTGGTGAAGCGCGCCGACGAAGCACTCAAGACCGACAACTTCAAGGGCGCGCTGCGGCACCTGCGCGACGCCCGCTGGCAGCTCCCGTACCTGCCGCCCGGCCTGCCGGCCAACGTGTCGCGCGTCCTCGGCGAGTCGCGGATGCGGCACTCGGATCGCGTCAACGCGCTCGCGTACAGCCCCGACGGCCTTTACGTCGCCAGCGCCAGCCGCGACGGAACCGTGAAGGTGTGGAACCTGGGCAACGGCCGCGAGGTCGCCACTTATCGCGGGCACGTCGATCAGCCCGACGATCCTACGAAAGCCGGCACGAATCCGCTGGGGGCCAGCGGCGTCGCGTTCCACCCCAAAGACCCGAAGGTGATCGCCTCGTGCTCCGGCAATCAGGTTCACACCTGGGACCCGGCCACCGGGAAGACGCCGAAGACGATCCTGAACCTGGGCAAGACGGACAAGCCGATCAAGTGCCTCGCCTACAGCCCGGATGGGAAGCTGCTCGCCGTCGGCGCGGACGACGGCATCCTGCGGGTGATCGACGGCGAGGGCAAGGCGATCTACACCAGCCCGTCGCGCAACGCCCGCATCGAGTCGGTCGCGTTCAGCCCGAACGGGAAGCTGGTCGCCATCGGCGATCACGCCTCGCAGGTCGCCGTGTACATGCCGGTGGGCGGGATGGGCAACCAGCTCAAGATGAGCGTGCAGGGCGTCGACCTGGGCGAGGTGATGGGGGTCGCGTTCAGCAGCGACGGCGGCGGCGTGTTCACCTGCGGGCGCGACGCGAAGGCGCGGCTCACCGCCGGGCCGACCGCGGACGGCGGCGACGCCCCCAACACCGCGACCCGGCTCCGCGACTACACCGGACACGCCGGCCCGGTGACGGGGCTGTGCGTCACCCCGGACGGCCAGTTCCTCGTTACCAGCGGCGACGACCGCACCGTGCGCGTGTGGGAGACGAAAAGCGGCAAGCAGATCCGCTCGTTCCAGGGCCACATGACGAAGGCCACCGCGGTCGCGACCCGCGGCGACGGCAAGCAGATCGCGTCCGGCTCCGAGGACGGCGGGGTCCGCGTGTGGGACATGAACGCCAGCGACGAGCACCGGGCCATGACCGACTCGAAGGAGTCGCTCTGGGCGGTCGCGATCAGTCCGAACGGGAAACGGCTGGCCGCGGCCGGCGCGGACAAGAAGATTCGCGTCTACGACCCGGAAACCGGCAAGCTCGAAGTCACCCTCGACGCGACCGCCGCGACCACGTCGCTGGTGTTCCTGCCGGACGGCAACCAACTGGTCGCGGCCGGCGGCGAGAAGGCCATCAAGATTTGGAACGTGACCGGCAAGAAGGTGGCGAAGGAGCTGCCGGGCCACGAACTCGCGGTGCTCGCGCTCTCGACGAGTGAGGACGGCAAGCTGATCGTGTCCGGGTCCGCGGACAACACCGTGCGCGGGTTCGACCCGGCCGGCAAGGAGCTGTGGAAGTGGACCGCGCGGAAGGCCGCGTGCGGCGTGGCCGTGCGCAAGGGCGCGAAGCAGGTCGCGGTCGGCCTGGCCGACGGCACGCTGGCGATCCTGGACGTCAGCGGCGCGGCCCCGAAGGAACTGTCGGCGCAGTCGGCGCACACCGCGGGTGTGGCGTGCGCCACGTTCAGCGCCGACGGCGCGCGGCTCGCCACGGTCGGCGGCGACGGCACGATCCGGGTCTGGTCCGTCACCGACACCGGCGCGCCGGTGCAGCTGGTGAAGTTCGACGGGCAGGCGACGCCGACCAGCAGCACCGGGTTCTCGCCGCTGTCGTCGGTCGCGTTCAACCCGGACGGGCGGTACGTCGTCGCGGCCGGCGCGGACGCGGTCGTGCGCGTGTGGGACGTGCAAACCAAGAGCGAAGTCCGCGGGCTGCGCGGCCACACCGACTGGGTCACGTCGGTCGCGTTCAGCCCGGACGGGCGGTTCGTCGCCTCGGTCGCGGCCGAGAAGGACAACACGCTCCGCGTGTTCGAACTGCCCCCACTGGAAAGCGGCACCGCCGCCGGCGGGCACCTGCTCGCGGTCAACGCGGTCGCTGTCAGCCCCGACGGGAAGTTCGTCGCCACCGCGGGCACCGATCAGACGATCAAGATTTGGGACATCGCGACCGGCAAGGAAGTGGGTACGCTGATCGGCAACGCCGACGTGCCCTACGCGCTGGCGTTCCTGGGCAACGACAGCGTGGCGATGGGGGGCCGGCTGCCCACCGGCGATACCGGCCGGCTGCACTTCTGGAACCGGACGCCGGCGAACCTGAACAAGTCCGTGCCGACGGGCGAAGTGTACACGGTGGTTCCGAGCACCGACGGCACGAAGATCGGCGCGTGGACCGCGCGGCCCGCAGTCGGCGAGACCGTGAAGAACAACGCCTACGAGGTGTACTCCGCGAAGGGCGACCTGCTCCTGTCGGTGCCGGACAAGGGCGACAAGGGCCGGAACGTGCGCTCCGCGACGTTCACCCCGGACCTGACCTGGGCCGTGGCCGGCGACGAGACCGGCACGGTCCGCATCTACGACTTGGACAAGAAGGAGCGCGTCGGGGCAGACTGGCCGCTGGTCCAGCGCAGCCTCGCCGACCTGGGCGTCACGGCCGACAAGAAACACCTCGTCGCGGCCGACGACGAGGGACGGGTCGTGGTGGCCGACGTCGCCAAGCGCGAGGTGATCGCCGACGGCAAGCCGTTCAAGAGCGGGGTCCGCGCGGTGCTGGTGTCACCGACCGGCACGACGTTCCTCACCATCAGCAACGACCGCGAACTGAAGGTGTGGTCGCTGACCGGATTCAAGGACAAGAAGATTGAGGAGCTGCGCTCGTGGGTGGTCCCGGTTACGGTGAACGGCGCGGCCTTCACGCCCAACGGCCAGTCCATCGTCACCGCCAACGCCGACGGCACCGCGTACGTGCTCGAACTGCCGTGATGATGCGAGCGAGCGGCGCGGCGTCAGCCCGCCGCTCGCCTCACCTCTACCCGACGGGTTCCTGCTGGGTCATGCAGTGCAGCGTGCCCAGCCCCCACACCAGATCGACGCAGTGGATGCCGACCACTTCGCGGCCGGGGAACAGCTCGGCAAGTGTGCCCAGCGCGACGCGGTCGGCAGGGTCGTTGAACGTCGGCACGATCACCACACCGTTGGCGATGTAGAAGTTGGCGTAGCTCGCCGGCACCCGCGCGCCGGCGAAGAACAGCGGGCGCGGCACCGGCAGCGGCACCACCTCGAGCGGTTCGCCCTCAAGGTCCGTCATCCCTTCGAGCCGCTCGCGGTTCTCCTGAAGCAGCGCGTAGTTCTCGTCGGCCGGGTCGCTCTCGACCACCGCGACGACGGTGTGCGGGCCGACGAACCGGGCCAAGTCGTCGATGTGGCCGTGCGTGTCGTCGCCCACGATCCCGCGATTCAGCCACAGCGTCTTCTTGATGCCGAGGTAGTCCGCGAACACCTGTTCGTAGTCGGCCCGGCCGAACGGCGGGTTGCGCTCCTGCGTCTTGCTCAGCAGGCACTCTTCCGTGGTCAGCAGCAGCCCCGCGCCGTTCACGTCGATGCTGCCGCCCTCGAGCACCACGCGGTGGCCGTTGTGGACCGGCTCGACGCGCTCGAAGCCGAACTGGTCGGTCACGAACGCCGGCACGAGGTCGTCCTGCTTCCAGTCGTCGTACTTGGCCCAGGCGTTGAACCGCCAGTCGAGCGCGACCTTGCGCCCCGCGGCGTCGTACACGAAGATCGGCCCGGAGTCGCGGAGCCACGAGCGGTCGGTCGGCAGGTGCCACAGTTTCACGCGGCCCAGGTCTGTGCCGGCCTTCGTGAGCACGGTGGTGGCAACGGCCGCGACCGCTTCGTCGGTCACGATCAGATTGACGGTCTCGTGTCGGGCGAGGGCGCGGACGATCTCCGCGTACACCCACGGGATCGGTTCGAGTTTGCCCGGCCAGTCGGACTCGCGCACCGGCCACGCGAGCCAGGTGGCGGCGTGCGGGTCCCACTCGGCGGGCATCCGAAAGCCGCGGGCCGCGGGCGGGTAAACGGGGGTCGGGTCGGACATATTACCGCCAGGAAAGGAACAGTTGAGGCAAGAACCGAAAGCGCCCGGCCGTATTCCTGTCGTGCGGGAACGCGGCGACGCGCGGGCTTCGGGGCCGTGATTACATTGTTGCGGCCGACCGGTATTCCGGGTATAGCTCTCCCCAACTCAAGGACGAATCCCGCGCCGGGTTTTTGCATCGGAGGCTTTCCGTGTCACGAGCGCACACCGTACTCCCTGTCGAGGACGACCCCGACCTGCGCGACGCCGTCGAACTGCTGCTGCACCGCAAGGGGTATCACGTCGTCTCGACCGGCGACGGCCTCCGGGCGGTGGAACTGGCCGCGGCGCACCGGGTCGATGTGGCGCTGGTCGATCTGCTGATCCCCGGCCAGAGCGGGTTTCAGGTGGCAACGGAACTGAAGGCGCGGCACGGCGACGGGGTCCGCGTGGTGGTCATGTCGGCGAACGATTCGACCGCGCACCAGGACTACGCCATCGCGTCCGGGGCCGAACGGTTCCTGCCGAAGCCGTTCACCACGACCCAACTCTTCGACACGCTGGCCGCGTTCTGTCCGCCCCCGGACGTGCCCCCGAGCGGCACGTTCCGCACCGCCCGCATCGGGGCGTAGGAAGCCGCGCGCCACTCTTGGGGCTACCGCCCGGCGGTCGCGTGTGGTAAACTCCTCTCGCACCTACCTTTTGGGGAAGTTCCGATGAGTTTCGGCGACGAGGCCGACATTGATTTCGCCACCGCCAAGGGCCGCGACTGGCCCAGCGTCCGGCAGTTCAACGTGTTCCTCGCGAACCGCATGGGCGCGCTGCTCGATCTGGTCCGCCGGTTCGAGCAGACGGACGTGCGCGTCGTCTCGCTCACCGTGATCGAAAACGCCGACTGCGCCATCATCCGGCTGGTGCCCAGCGACTACGAACGCGGGTACGAGATCCTCACGAACGCGAAGTTCGCGTTCACCGAGAGCGACCTGCTCGTCATCAAGCTGCCCGACGACGACCGCCCGCTGCTCACCATCACCAAGGCGCTGCTCAACGCCGAGATCAACATCTGCTACATGTACCCGCTGATGATCGGCGTCGGACCGATGGGCAACACGGCCATCGCGGTGTACGTGGATGACTTCGAGAGCGCCGCCGCGGCGCTTGAGGGGCAAGGGTTCACGCTGTTCACCGAGAGCGATTTGGGAGAGTGAGCCGGCGAACCCCGTTAGGTGAATTGCGACATGGAGCAGACATTCGAGTACCTGCTGGTGCAATCCCAACTCGGGAACGTCACGTTCGTGAACGGAAAGTGGCAGGGCCGGTTGGCCCCTAACTCCGAGGCCGGAACCGACGAGCGCGTGATCGAGTCGTGCCCCAAACTCTGGGTGTATCTGAACGACGTCGGCAGCCGAGGTTGGGAACTCGTCGCCGCGTACAGCGTCGCGGCCTCCGGCGGCGGCTTTGAG
>SXHE01000192.1 GCA_005773755.1 Planctomycetia bacterium | reverse complement strand
GGTCGCGCGGCTTCGAGAGGTCGGACCAGCCGCCATCGAACCCGAACAGCTTCGGGTCGGCCGCGGTGACGAACGGGCAGAACGCCGCCGCCGCCACGTTGGACATCTTCGACAACAGCTCGAGGTCTTCGGGGTGGTTGGTGAACTCGTAGTCGCCGATGAGCGAGCCGTACGGTTCGCCGCCGGGGGTGCCGAACTCGTTCTCGTAAAGCTTCTTGAAGATCTGCGACTGGTCGAACTCTACCGCCTTGTCCACGTCCTTGAACAGGTCCTTCTTGCTGACGTTGAGCACCTTGAGCTTGAGCGAGGTGCTCGTCTCGGTGTTCATCACGAGGTGGTGCAGCCCGCGCCACGAGCCTTCGAGCTTGAGGAAGTCCGGGTGGTGCATCACGGCGTTCAGTTGCTTCGACACCGCGGCGTCGATGGCCTTGATCGCCTGGTTGATGGTGACGGTCACGTTCTTCGAGTACGTCACGGTGCCCTTGAGGGCTTCTTCGGCCAGCGTGCGGACCAGGTCTTCGGCCCGCGAGCGCTCGGTCTGCTTGGTCGCGGTGAGCACCTGATCGAGCAGGCTCCCCGCTTCGACGGTCGTCGTGGTCGTGCCGCTCGCGGCTGCTTGGTTCTCGGCCATTGGTAGTGTGTCCTTGTGTATGGGTGAGTGTTTCTGAAAGGGGGAACGGGTGAGGGGGCGAAGGGGTGAGAAAACAAAGCGGCGCACCGTCCGCCAGGCGGTTCTTCACCCCTTCACCCCTTCTCTTTACTTCCCCTCTTCCGGTTTCGCGCCGACCTGGTCGGCCAGCTTCTTCAGCTCTTCCGTGTTCGAGAGCACCTTCTCCAGAAGCCCTTCGAGGTCTTCGGAGCGGTCGATCTTGGTGAGCAGGTCGCGGAGCTTGTCGCGAGTGTCGAGCAGCTTCTTGACCGGGTCGACCTGCTGCGCGACCTTCTCCGGGGAGAAGTCGTCCATGTTGCCGAACTTGAGCTGGACGCCCAGCTCGGAGCCGTCGTCCTTGAGGGTGTTCTTGACGCGCATGTTCAGACCGGGCGTCATGCGAGCCATCACGTCGTTGAAGTTGTCGCGGTCGATCTGTGTGAACTTGCGGTCCTTCAGCGGCTTGAGCGGTTCGGACGGCTGGCCGGAGAAGTCGCCCAGCACGCCGACGACGAACGGCAGCTCCTTCACCACCTGCGCGCCTTCGGTCTCCACGTCGTACGTGATGTGGACCCGCGGCTTGCGGACCCGGTCCAGTTTCTTCTGTGTGCTCTCGCTACCCATAGGGCACCTGTCGTGTTGGGGGGAAGGGTTCGTCGGTGTTAGGTTGGGCCGCCGACGGCGGCGCGTCAGTCGTTGTTGTTATTGCTGCTGTTGCGGATGCCCACCTGCTTGAATAGCGAGCGGCGGGCGCTGTCGTCGTCGATCAGTTCCATCATCAGTTCCGGTAGCGGCATTCGCGCCCATCGCACCGCCTGTTCGAGCGCGTACGGTACCATCGAGTGCGGTTCCAGTCGGCGGAAGTACTCGCTCAACTGGAGGATCGCGTTCAGCGCGTCCTCGCGGGTGCGGATCGTCGGTAGCCGCTCGCCGCCGGCCCCGGTGTCGGCCGCACCGCCCGGTTGCCCGTTCGCGGCGGGCGCGCCGTCGGTTTCCGCCGGCGCGCTGGCCGCTTGCGCGGTCACGGCCAGTTTGCCACGGGCCACGTCGCTGATCGCGGCCAGCACGCCTTCCATCGCGGTGCGGATCGCGGAGGTCGGTGGGGCGAACCGCCCGGCCTTCTCGTCCAGCACCGCGTTCAGCTTCGCGAACTCGTCCAGCGCCGCGGTGATGTCGTCGTGCAGCGTGCGGAAGTACGGGGCCGGGGTCTCGTCCACCGCCTTCTGCACCATCTCCATGCTGGGCGAACCGGCCTTGATGCGCCGCTCGCGCGCCTCGGGGTCGACGATCTTCGCGACCGCGACCGCCTGGAGGTAGATCGCGGTGTTCAGACGGCCGTGCGAGGCCGATTCCGTGATGCCGATCCGGTTGATCGGGGCGATCAGCGTGCCCTCGGCGTCGTCGCCGTTCAGCCCGGCGAGCGGCCCCAGCGTGGTCGCGAGGCCGTCCTCGTCCGGCAGCGGGAAGATGCCGTCCCAGTGGGTCTCAATGAACCCGCGCGCCAGCTTGAACCCGTCGCGCAACCCGGCGAACCCCTGTGTCCGGCACAGTCCCTCGATCAAGTAAGCGGTCAGTTCAAGGTCTTTGGTCGATTCGCTCAGCGCTTTCACGGCGCTGTTCACGACCGGCTTCCAGTCCGGCGGGGTTTCGTCCTGCCCGCCCTCGATGCGGCGCTCCGCGGCCCGTGCGGCGCTGCGCCCGTCCTTCACCTGGTAGTAAAGGGAGGTCGGACCGGCGTTCACGCGCAGGTCACCACCGACCGATTTCTCGCCGGGGATCGGCGCGAGCAACTTCTCGAAATCCAGCACGTCCGCGGACGGCATCGGCTCTCTCTGGCGAAAACGACGGGAGAAGCCATCAGATTGCCCGACGGCCGCGACAGACACAAGCAAAAAGCAACAGTTTCCGAATGGTTACGGCGCGAGGGGCCGGAATATTTCACGGAAGCGCGGCGCGCAAGTTTCCCCACGCCCGGCGTTAGGAGGGCACAAGTGACCCGCAAGGAGCAACCGCCATGACCCCGCTCGTTCTTTCGCTGGCCCTGACTTCGCCCGCCCAGCCGGTTTACTCGCCGCCGGTGCAGCTCGCTCCGGGGGTGCGCCTCCAGCCGCAGGTCTCGACGATCCCCGTGTACCGCCCGCCGGTGGTGTTCGTCCCGGTCCCGGTGTACCCGACGTACCCGAACTACCCGACCCCGCGCTTCCCGAATCAGCCGTTCGCGCCGCAGGCCGTGACGCTCAGCGAGTTCTCGCGGTACTTCACCCCGACGCCGGGCGCGCACAGCGTGTGGATCGTCCACCCCAACACGCGGCAGGCGGTGCAGGTGAACTTCGTGCTGCCCACCGGCAAACTGCGCGACCTGGAAGTGGACCGCAACTCGATCCGGTTCGAGTTCCGCAACGGCACTGTAGAAATCAACTTCCGCACCAACGGCACGGTACGGGTGAACTACGACAACTGAGCGGGGGTGGAACGCAACGACGACAGGGAGGCGTAGGCCTCCCTGTTTGCGTTTGTGGGGTTACGGGGCGGCTTTCATGGCACGCGAACCAGTTTGCGCTTCACCTCGTCGAGGCGGCCGTCGCGCCGGCCGCGCGACGAAGCGCGGGCGTCGGCCTCGTACAGCTCCTTCGCCTTCTCCCACATTGCCTTCGCCTTCGCCTTGTCGCCCAGCCGGAACTGCACGTCGCCCAGGTGGTCCCAAACGACCGGGTCCGCTTCGCCGCTCGGTAGTGCCGCGGCCTTCTCCAGTTCCACCTTCGCTGCCGCGAACTCCCCGCGGCGGAACAGCACCCAGCCCAGGCTGTCGCGGTATGCGGCGCTCTCCGGTTCCGCGCTACCGGCCTTGCGCCGGTCGATGCGGTCCGTGGCGATGGCGTGGCGAATCAGTCGCTCCGCTTCTTCCAGGTTGCGGCCCTGATCGGCGAGGTGGTAGCCGAGGTCGTTGCTCGCGGTGGCGTTGTCGGGGTCGTCGTCGAGGATCGCGCGCAACTGCGCCTCCGCGTCGGTTAACTTCTTCGCGCCCCAATACGCGCTCGCTTGCGCCTGGCGCACGCGCGTCCGGTCGGCCGGTGTGTCGAACTGGTCGGTCAGTTTCTTGCCGTACTCGATGGCGTCGTCCCACTTGCCGAGGATACACAGCACGAGGTGCCGGCGCAGTCGCACCGTGAGCCGGTCGCCGTCTCCGGCCTGCTGAACCGCCTTGTCCGCGGCGACCAGTGCGTCGTCGCCCTTGCCCAGTTCCGCCAGCGCGCGGGCGCGGTGGAAGTTGAAGAACACGTCCGCCCGGAACACCTCCTCGGTGCCGAGCGCCTCTCGACACAGCTTCTCGATCTCGCCCGGCTTGTTCGCGAGCCAGAGCACCTGGAAGAGCGCGCTGTAGGCGTCCGTCTGGGAGTCGCGCGGGGCGAGCCGCACCGCCTGTTCGAGTTGGAGCTGAGCGAGTTCGAGCTTGCGGTGCCGGAACGCGAGCGAGCCGAGGAAGTAGTAGGTGCCGTGGGCGCGCTTCTGCCCGGCCTTGAGGTCGTCGCCGGCTGCCCGCAACAGCGCGTCCACGCCGTCGGCTTCCTTCTCCAGCGCGTCGGCGTAGGCCCGCGCCTTCGCCCCGGCGAACTCCCTCGCAGCGGCCGTTTCCGGCGTCTCCGGTTTGTCTTTCTCTTTGTCCTTGTCCTTCTCTTTCAGGGTCGCGAACGCGCGATCGAGGTCTTTGATGATCTCGATGGGGCGACGCGTTTCGAGGTGCGACTTCACCGCGACCGCGATCACCGCGCGCTCGTGCGTGACAGAGGTGAGCGTGGCGAACAGCTCGTCCCCGGCGCGGCGGGTGTTCGGGTCGCGGGCCATCTCCGCGGCCAGCACCGCGGCCAGCGGCCGGTTCAGCTTGTCGCGGTCGGCGTACTGTTGGAGTGTCGTGACCGCCTCGTCGCCGCGCCCGCTGGCGTGCAGCAACCGGGCGAACCGCTGGTACGGTTCGGCCGCGCGCGGCTGGAACTTCAGGAACTGTTGAAGCTGTTTCAGTGCGGCGGCGTGGTCGCCCTGCGATTCGAGCGCGCCGGACAGGTTCCACGCGAGGCGCGCCGCGCTCGCGGGGTCGTTGACCTTCTTCGGGTCGCCGTACAGCTTCGCCGCGGACGCGAACGCTTCCGCCGCCGGCTCGAACTTCGCGCGCTTGACGAGAACGTTACCCAACCGTTCGAGGCAGTCCGCGGCCTCGGTGTCGGCTTCCTTTGGTGTGAACGCCGCCGCCTTGATGACCGCGGCCCGGCCCTCGGTCAGCAACTCGACGGCCTTGCGGAGCGCCGCCTCCGCGGTGGCGAGGTCGTTTGCCTTCTCGCACAGCGAGGCGAGGTCGCGCAACACGCGCACGGCCTTGTCCGGTTGCTCCGCGAGCGACGTGCTGCCGGCCGCGAGCTTCGCCGCCGCGACCGCGTCTTTGAGTTCGCCCGCGTCGAACAGGAGCCGCGCCAGCAGCGCGGCGGTGTCGTGGTCGTCGGGGTCTTTGTCGAGCACCTGGCGCGCGAGCTTGATCGCCTCCGGTTCGCGGCCGAGTTGGGCGTAGAGGCGGGCGAGTTCCTTGCGCGGCCCCGTCGCGTCGGGTTCGTCCTTCGCGACCGCTTCGAGTTGCTTGGCCGCGGTGAGCAGCCGTTCGCGGCGCAGGTTCCACACGGCCACGCCGTAGCGGGCGAGCGCGTCCTTGTGCGCTTCGGAAACGCCCCGCGGCGCGGGCTCCGGTTCGGCCCCGGCACACAGCACGGCCCCGACGAACAGCCCGGCGATCATGTGGGTTCCCGCGCGAAGGATCGGTTCCGCAAGTGCCCGGATGATAGCGACGCGCGGCCGGCGTGCGAAGCTCATTGTCGAACCGCCGGCGTAAGCCGGCTGGGTTGTTTGGGGCATTGAAAGTGGATGTACCACGAGTGTGGCACCGCAGTCGAACCGCCGGCGTAAGCCGGCTGGGTTGTTTGGGCTTCACCCAGCCG